>DASPKH010000431.1:0-4237 GCA_035628175.1 Patescibacteria group bacterium | reverse complement strand
TTGTAAAAGACAAAATTCAGCAAATAAATATACGCCGAAAAAAACTTTTTAAAAGAAAAAATTTGTTACCCGATTCCTGCCGATAGAACGTCATTGGCTGTCCTTTAAAAAATTCTGTGGATTTATTATAAATGTCTCCCATAGCTGAAAAATTATCGTTTAAAAGAATATTCGTTTTCTGGGCACCTCTGTCGGCTACGTGGCTGATGATGGCGCTGGAAGGACCGTTTCTCGGCGCAGTGATCGCGCATCTCGCTGATCCGAAATTCAACCTTGCGGCCTATGGCGCCGCGACAGCTATTGCGATGATCGTGGAGTCGCCGATACTGATGATCCTGAGTGCCGCGATCACGATGGTGGAGAATAAGTACACATTTTTAAAAATGCGGAATTTCACCTACGCGCTGAATGCGATCATTACGGCGATCATGCTGATCCTGCTCATTCCGCCAGTATTTGACGCACTCGCATTTGGGCTGATGAAGCTCCCGGCGGAGATCGGGCGGCTGATGTATGCAGGGCTCGTATGCTTAATTACATGGCCTGCGGCAATTGGCTTCCGGCGGTTCTACCAGGGACTTTTAATCAAAAACAACCTGACGCGCCGCGTGGCGTATGGGACTGTTGTCCGCCTGCTAGTAATGGCTGCGGTGGCGGGAATCGGGGCAGTGTTTTTTAAAGATGCGGACGGTGTGATCATCGGTGCGTCAGGACTTGCTGCCGGCGTGCTGTTTGAGTCCATCGCAACGCGCTTTATGGCCCACTCCACCATGAAAAAATATATGCGCGAGGAAAATGTGATTCCCGCAGAAAAGCTTGGCTATGGGCAGATCGCGAAATATTATTACCCACTGGCGCTGACATCATTTATAGGCATGTCGGTCGGGCCGATCACAACATTTTTTATAGGTCAGGGGCGCTTGCCGATCGAGTCGCTTGCGGTGCTGCCGGTGGTGGATTCGATGGTATTTGTCTTCCGCAGTTTTGGAATGTCCTTCCAGGAAGCGGCGATGGCGCTTGTCGGCGACAAATTTGAACATTACCGGCAGCTTCGCAAATTCGCTTTTATGATCGCGGGCTGTACGATCACTGCGCTTGGAATTCTCACGTTCACACCGCTCAGCATGTTTTGGTTTGAAAAAGTAATCGGGCTTTCGCCGGAGCTGTCGGAATTTGCCGTGATCCCGGCGAGAATTATGGTAGTGCTTCCGGCATTTACAGCGATACTTTCATGGCAGCGCTCGATTCTTTTAAAAACAAAAACGAATGTTCCGGTGACGATATCCACGATGATAGATGTGAGCTTTACGGTAATAATTCTACTCTTTGGGATTTTTGGCATGAACAGCGTTGGTGTGATCGCCGCAGCAACGGCTCTCGTACTTGCGCGGACAATTGCAACGACGTACATGTATTTCCCGTACTCGCGCGAGATCGCAAAGCATGGTGGCGAAACGTGGCTCACGCGCCTGGGTGAACTTCTACCCGGCAAGATTGCTGTGAAGTTTCGAAGTTTTTAAAAACGGGGTGTTCTTTAAAAGAAAAATCCTTCTGTGCGTGATGCGTGGAAGGATTTTTCTTTAACTATGCATACGCCTTGTTAAGAAATCGATGTTTTACTTGTCATTTTGTGACCTTTATAAATCTTTCCTGTTCACCCATTTTATCAAACTCAATCAACGTGTCACCTTTAACTTGGTAGTCAATACGATATCTGTCAGTAGATATCCAAATGTCCACGTTTGATTTTACTGGATTATTCACATTATTCCAGTAACCCATTCTTGCCTTTGATGTGTAGTACCAATAGCGATCAGCCGTAACTGTATCAATTGTAGCTTTTCTATCTGCGAATTGGTAATAGATAACGTCTGAAGTATCTTTTATCTCGATTAATGTAAACCCTCCCTTAGAGTGATGTACCCAAGTACCTTGTAAACCTTCATATTTTATCGTGTTCGCAATTTGTACGTTCCCTAATCTGGTATTTTTCGTATCGGTGGCACTATCGTTACAAGCATTTAGCACTATTGCTAAAAGTGATATAACCGTAAGCGGTCTCTTCATATATATAATAGCAGATTTAAAGTAGGAAATGATCTATAAACAGATTTGAATTAGCATACTAAAGATTTAATAAGCGCCCAAACCTTAAATATACCATATCAATCGCTTTTCTCAATATTGCCAGCTCAATATCTGCTACTTCTTAATAAATGTAGCATTTCTACTACCTGCTTTTAAAAAATAAGGCCCCGGCACTAAATGCCCAATGTCAATTCTATTCTCATTTCCCGAGTAGACAACTTCTCCTAAATTATTGAAGATATAGGTTCTATCACCGTTTGTAACATTCACTCCATCTATAAACAAAAAGTCACTTGCCGGATTTGGGAACACATTCCATGTAGCCTCATTTTCAACGTCAGTGGCAACGGCCGTAGATGAACTCGCTATGCCCGTCCGGTCGTATTTTGTAACAACATCCCAGATCATTGTTTGCAGATACGTTGCGAGTGCCTTCGATGGAATAGGCGTTCCTATGGGAGCATTGGGCAGTAAGTTGTTTGGAAGCCCCGTGGGATTCTTATTATAGATGCAGGCATAGTGAATCATCGCAATTGCATAGGCTCCAAGCTCATTTGTATGAATATTATCAGAAAAGAACTGTGAAATATTGGTGATGTCGGGTACAATTCCGGCCTGTATATCATCATATAATCTTGCCATCATTTTGTGCCCCGGAATGAGATACACCGGTGGGGCGCCACTTGGTCGGTTAGCGTTCGCGTAGTCCTGCATGGATTCCCATTCTGCGCCCATCGTTTCGAGCATTTGTCTCCATGGGCCATCGGAGTTGTTTATGTTCGTCCAGGTCGTCCACAGGAGTGTTGGGGCACCGGCGCCATTATTACCGCTATTCCATGCATTATTGACAAAAAGCGAAAGATGCTGGCGTTGCTCCTGGATACCGTCGAGATACCATTGCTGCGAATT
The DNA here is from genome assembly GCA_035628175.1 of Patescibacteria group bacterium. Taxonomy (GTDB): domain Bacteria; phylum Bacteroidota; class Ignavibacteria; order Kapaibacteriales; family DASPKH01; genus DASPKH01. The sequence goes on along the minus strand of DASPKH010000431.1, from coordinate 1,240 downwards.
CCCGCCGGGATAGAGCAGTGGAACCCGTTCTGTAATACAAAGAAGCTCCCAGTTTTTAATGCCATGCCGCGCATCCGGTGCACCATATCCGGGAGGCGTTTCCCAGCGCGCCTTCATGGCTGAGCCGGGCATTGTGGATTTTCCTATTGCATCGCCCGCCCAGACGCCCCTAACGCCGGTCATAAGATTGACATACTGCCCCGGCCAGTGAGGATAAAAAAGCGGGTCAGTGAGACTATGGCCGCTGTGGATTTGCTTTACAGTAAACGGGTATGCTTGCTTTGGTGGTAACGTCTGCGCATTGGATGTCTGAATGCATGCAATTGCCAGCAGGGTGAAAAGTAACTTTTTCATGGTACGTGGTGGTGGTTAGTTCTTTCAAAAAAAATTGAGGTTATTACTTTTTAAAAGAAGAATCCGTACTATACCTGTCTGGTTACAAATTTTTTAATTCCGGTTTGAAATATGCAGTTGAAATTTCTGTTACTATTAGTCTCCTAAGCATCTATAGTCATGTAAACTAATCAAAAATTGCTGTTAATTCTTATTGTTTAATTCTTGTTGCAACTTTAAGTTCAATATAAACAAGTCCACAAACAAGTGCTATTTCTAGTAGAAAGTAGGTTAATCCGAAAAACGTCATTATTGTAAAGTATTTTATCAATAGTCCCGCCGTCAAAATGCAGTAGAGCAAATTTGCGATACTAATTGCTCTGACGAAAGGCGTCCAATTACTTCTAAGGAAAAGGAAACAGGCCATTGAGTATGTACAAAGTAACGCAGCTATTGCTGCAAGGTACGTTAAAATTGTCTCCGGCATTCCAAAATATTCATTGAAATTCCTCAATACCACAAACAGCAGGAATGCAGAGAGCAATGCTCCTAACGCATCTATTAAAAACAGTATTTTGGGCTCTCTTGCTAATTTATTTACTGCATTAACCATTGATAGGCGTTTTTTTCAATAAATCTTTACTTTCGATCTTGCACGCTCATCTATTCTTACGTGTTAGTTCTAGATTGGTGCGATTGCATAATCTTTGCAAATTTTACCAGTTTTGTTTAGCAAGAGCCAATTTTTATGAATAATAAAACGGCATTGAGCCAAACGACATCTTTACAGAATTATGAAGCTTTTAAAACTCAAAAAAAAATCCTCCTGTACGTTCGCGAAGAAGGATATTCTCTTTTACTTGGTTAGAATTAAAGGTACTTTTTTTATAATATTGGTTAGCACCGG
>DASPKH010000430.1:0-3947 GCA_035628175.1 Patescibacteria group bacterium | reverse complement strand
AACTATTAAAGCACATGCATAATACATTTGGTATAAATATTATTCCAGAAAACGAAAAGCAGCGCCTTCAGGCATTACAGCGCTATAACGTATTAGATACCAGTGCTGAAGAGCAATTTAATAAAATTGCACTGCTTGTAGCAAAAATCTTCAATATGCCAATTGTTCTGATATCTTTTGTGGATTCCGAACGCGTTTTTTTCAAAGCAAATATAGGCATGGGCAATACAAAAGAAACATCCCGTGGTGTTAGCTTATGTGCTCTTGCTGTATTGGACGAGAATGTAACTGTCTTTGATAATCCTCAGTCGGAGCCGTGCCTCATGGCAAATCCGCTTGTAACAGGTGAGTTTGGATTGCAGTTTTATGCAGGCGCTCCTATACAAACTAGGGATGGCTTTAATATAGGAACCCTTTGCCTCGTAGATAAAAAAAAGCGCTATATCAATAAAGACCAGCAAAAAATTCTCAAGGATTTTGCCGCAATCGTTATGGATATGCTGGAATATCGTGCAGCTCTTTTAGAATACCGTTCATTCCCAGTTGGTACTGCCGAGAATAAACACGAAACCAAATAATTTTTGGAAAAAAAGGAATGCAAGCCGAATTTTAAAAACTATTTTTGGTAATTCAGGATTCTTTCCGCCATCGCAAAACCACTTTTAACACAATCACCAACAGACACTCCGCCGCGGAAATTCGAGCAAAAAAACATTCCCCTATTTTCCTTTTCAAAAGCATCAAGCGCTTTTAAAACATCCCCGTAGCCAAGTTGGTACTGTGGAATAGCACGTTCCCACCGCAAAATATGCGTAAAAGCTGAATCGCCCGAAATCTTTAAAAGCTCGCGCAATTCCTCTGCTACAATCCGCTTTACAACATCATCCGGTTCCCGCGCAATCTCGCTATTGCGCGTTCCGCCGACAAACGTTGTCAATTCCACGAAACCCTCCGGAGCGCGGGCCTTAAAAATGGACGAACTCCAGATACAGCCGAGAATTTTGCGGTTCTCCTTCTCAGGTATCAAAAAACCAAAGCCGTCGAGCGCTCGCTCAACCTGCTCTATTTTAAAACCCATCACCACCTCGCATACGGGCGGATACACAATGTTTTTTAAAACTACCGCTGTGCTTTGTGACAAATCTTTTAAAAGATCTGATGCTGCATATGCCGGAAGCGCAAGAACAATCTCATCCGCTTCAAAGCTTGAATGTGGCGTTTGCACAATGAATTTTTCGCCATTTTTAAAAACTTTTTCAACAGGTGAATTCAGGTGCAAATTGTCGCCGAGCGAATCTGCGATTGCTTTTGAAAGCGTTCCCATTCCATTTTTAAAAGAGAACATCTTGCCTGCTGGCTGCGTTGCAACCGAGCTTTCGCCTTTTTCCTTTTTACTTTGACCTCTTTCATTTTTCTTTGCCAGCATTCCTTTAAAAAGTCCGCCGTAATTTTCTTCTAACGCGGAGAGCTTCGGAAAAGCATGGCGAAGGCTTAACTGCTTCGGGTCGCCCGCATATATCCCCGCAACAAATGGATTTATGGCATACTCCAGAAGCTCACGCCCGAGACGCCGTTCGACAAATTGCGCGATAGACTCTTCTTCTTCGGCTTTCCCGATGAAAGGTTCAGCGAGCAGACGCATCTTGGCTTTGAGCGAAAAAAGCTTTGTTTTTAAAAACGTGGAAGGATTAAGCGGCATGGCGTGGAGTTCGCCGTCGCGCAGGATATAGCGGTATTTCGCCGTGTCTTCAGCATATATGCGTTCGCCTTCGAGCTTCAGGTCGCGGATGATCTCGTCAAAAAGCGGCGTTGTTTCCTGCGTGGAATTCGGGCCGCGCTCTACGAGAAATCCGTCAATGCGCCTGCTCTGCATCGCGCCGCCCGCCTCTGCCGATGCTTCGAGAATGGTGACGTCAGCGCCGCGCTTTTTTAAAAAGTAAGCGCAGGAGAGTCCGGAGATTCCTGCGCCAAGTATGATGATTTTTTTTGAAGGCATTTTTAAAAACTAACCTACAACATGAGTTTAAAACTTACCTACTTTTAAAAAAGGCGTATATGCTCATTCCTAAACAGAAAATACCAAGAAATACTAACATTTGTCTGTTTTTGTTCTCTGACTTAACACCATCCAGAGGATTAAGGCTAATTGTTTTGTTCTGTACAGCAATTATGTTCTGCTGGTCGTTATTTTCAAGCCAGACTACAGCATTTTTTTCAGATTTAAAACTATTTATTACCATTTCGTCGGAATATAATTTCCACCAATACTGCCTGCTAAGAAAGTATACGTCTTGACCGTGAAACAGCTTTAAATCCGTCAGATTTCCCTTTCTTTTAATAGTTGTGACTGAATCAAATCTTATTTGTTTAGACACCAACATATTCGCATCGATTTGCGGGGTCAAGAAGAAATATAGAACGAACCACCAAGTTCCAAAAAGAAAACTTATAAATGCTAATACCAAATTCTTGTAATTCGGGCCAAGCTTCCTGATTAAGAACTCAGTTAAACCCATATCATTCCTACACCGTCCTCGAATACATCGGCTTATTCGTCTGCACCTTCTGCGAGTAGGCATCAAAGCACATGGCGATATTGCGCACGAGCAGGCGCCCCATGCCGGTAATCACGTATTTGTCGTCCGTTTCGGCGATAAGCCCGTCGGCGATAAATTCATCCAGCTTCGGAAGCGATTCGGCAAAATAGTCGTCAAAATTAACGCCGCAGTCGCGCTCTATCTCGCTTTTCGTCAGCTCCATATCACACATGAGACGCGTGATGACGTGGCGGCGGATTTTGTCGTCCTCCGTCATGCGGTAACCCCGTTCGGTCGGGAATTCGTCCCCATTCACGCGGTCGTAATATTCTTTTAAAGACTTTACATTTTGCGCGTACGTGTCGTTTATCTGGCTGATGCTCGACATGCCGAAGCTGTACATATCAGCGTCCGCGTGCGTGGAATAGCCTTGGAAATTGCGATACAGCGTCTTTTCCACCTGCGCGATAGCAAGCTCGTCGGTCGGCTTTGCAAAGTGGTCCATGCCGATATAAATATAGCCCGCGTCGGTCAGCTTGTCAATCGTCATTTTTAAAATTTCCAGCTTTTGCTCCGGCGTTGGCAGGTCTTCCGTCTTGATAATGCGCATGTGCGGCTTCAGCCACGGCACGTACGCGAAGTTGAAAATTGCAAGGCGTTCGGGCGAAATGTTAATAATCGTATCAAGCGACTTTTCAAAACTCTCCACCGTCTGGAACGGCAGGCCGTAAATCAGGTCAAGATTTGCGCTATTGATGCCCAGCTGCCTCGCCCAGTCAATCGCTGCGCGCGTGATTTCCTCCGGCTGAATCCGGTTGATCGCCTGCTGCACTTTCGGCGTAAAATCCTGCACACCCATGCTCACGCGGTTGATGCCCACCTCGCGAAACGCCTGCATGTGCTTGAACGTCAGCCCGCGAGGGTCAATTTCCACAGAAATCTCAGCGCCCTCGCCAAACGTAAAATGCTCGCGGATAAAATTGCCCAGGCGCAAAATCTCATGCGGGTCAAGGTACGACGGTGTTCCACCGCCCCAATGCGACTGCATCACAGGCCGCGCTGGCGACATATATTTATGAATTTTTACAATATCACGTTCGATATAGTCAAGGTACGTCGAGATTTTATCGCGCTGATGCGTCACCATCATATTGCAACCGCAGAAATAGCACAGCGTATCACAAAACGGCAAATGGAAATACAGCGACAATTTCCCGTCAGGTTTTAAGAGATTATCTTCCGTGATAGTTTGTTCAAAATCGCGCGGAGTGAAGTCATGCGAGAAAGCCGGGGCGGGCGGATAGCTCGTATAGCGCGGCCCCGGACGGTCGTATTTGCGCAAAAGCTCAATGTCTATATCGTCAAATTGTTTCATTGTTTTTCTGGTGTCTTAAAAGCCAACGTAGTGGA
>DASPKH010000429.1:0-3681 GCA_035628175.1 Patescibacteria group bacterium | reverse complement strand
TGAATCTGCTTTTCCAGTTGCAGTACACGCTCAAGATGCCGATAAGCCTTTTCCCATTGCTGCTGCGTTTTATACATTTCCGCGAAACATTTATGAGCTTCAAACATCAGTTGACGTGCATTAAGAGTTTCAGCCATTTGGAGAGCTTCTCCTAGGTAAGTATCCGCCTTTGAAAATTCGCCCTGCTCGCGAAGAACGTCAGCAAGACTGATAAGCGTGACACACTTTTTAAAAGGAATACCGGCTTTATCCCGAAGCTCCAATGCCTGCATGTAATGCGAAATCGCCATATCGGGATCGCTTGTTTCATACACCCGCGCAACGCCATGAAGTGCAGTGGCAGCCGTGTTGAGATCTCCTTTCTTAAAGCTTATCTCATAGCCCCTCTGAAAGACCTGAAGCGCCCTTTTATAGTCATTCAACTTAATATAAGTATTTCCCATATTGCACAGGATAATGGCCTCGCCCGGGGCATCCTTCTCGGCAAGTGTCTCCAATGCTTTTTCTGACCATTGAAGTGCCTTATCGTAATCCCCAGCAATATGCGCAAAAACACTTATGTTCGTATAGATACTAACAGTATTGACCGTTCTGCCAAATTGATCCTCTACCTCAATAGCCCGCAAGCAGAGCCGCGTAGCCTCAGAGTAATTTCCTAAAGTGAACTGAGTTTTGGCACGCAGCAGAAAGCTCTTAACCAGAATATTGCCATCATCGCTTTCAATTTTCTCCAGAATAGCATCACAAGTGTCGCAGCACTGAAGCGCTTCAATGTACTTCCCTAATTCGAAATATGCAAAGCCCTCGCCTAGTTTCGTTCGCGCATACTCAAAAGAATCTTTTGATTCTATGAGCTCTAATGCCATTAGGAAGACATCCACCGATTCTTCAATACGTCCACTGTTTAATAGTGCCGTAGCATATGATGAAAGAACAGGCTGTACATAGTGAGAATGGTCGTATTTCTGAAGCTTTGTTAAAAGCAGGGGAGCATGTTCTACAACATATGCATAATTACCAATCGTCGTCATAGCGTGAAGTCTGATGACCTCCGGCCACACCAATAGCTGGCTTGCGGTAGTACCTACGGCGAGCGCATCTGCCTTATCAGCATGCTGAATAGCTAGCTCAGGATTCGAATGAAGAGTGTCTTCGGCAAGAATCTTTAATTCATCAAGCTGCCTGCTTATATCATTAATGGTGTTAAGCATGTATTCAGTACAGTATTTCAGATTCGAATTGTGGTGAAAATGCAATATAGCAAAGTTTTAAAAATGCCACAAATTTTTTAAAACTATGGCAGATACTATTTTAAAACCCTGAAAATAAAGAACTTCAGGTATTGCGTCTCCGGCATTTGTGGCAGCACCGGATGATCCGGCGACTGCATTCCACGAAAGACAAGCTGTAGCTCACATTGAGTATGATCAGCTTCCTGCTGAATGAGCTCATAGAATGTCTGCTCCTCAAGGTGCTGCGAACAGCTCGACGTGACAAGGTAGCCACCCGGCTCAATCAGCTGGAGTGCAAGGCGATTTATAGAAGCATATCCTTTTTTTGCTGCAGGAACTGTCTTACGGCTCTTTGTAAAGGCGGGTGGGTCCAAAATGATCATGTCCCAGCTGTTTTTCGCGGCAACTTCAGCTTTTAAAAACTCAAATACATCGGCCGTTTTAAAGGAAATTTTGTCGGTAAAATTATTCAGCTTCGCATTTTTAAAACCCGCGTCCACCGCCGTCTGCGAAATATCCACACCGAGCACTTCACACGCGCCGCCCTTTTCAGCATTCAGTGCGAACCCGCCTTGGTTTGTAAAGCAGTCCAGAACTTTTAAACCAGGTGAAAAATCAGCCACGCGCTGACGATTTAACCGCTGATCAAGAAAATATCCGGTCTTCTGTCCTTTTAAAAGCGAGATTGAAAGCTGGATTCCATTTTCATAAATTTTAATTTCCTCTGGAATTTTGCCCCAGATCACGCCTTCGCGCAATTCCAGCCCCTCGAGATTCCTGAGATGCGATGTATTTTTTTCAAAGATCCCGTTCGTGTCAGGAAATGTTTTTAAAAGCGCTTCCTGTATCTGCGGTAAATGCTTTTCCATACCGGCAGACAGAATCTGTAGCGAAAAATAATCTTCAAAACGGTCAATGACCAGGCCCGGCAAAAAATCCGATTCACCGAAGATCAGCCGGTATGTGTGTTCACCGGGAAATAACCGAGCGCGTAGTTCCTTCGCTCTTTTAAAACGCTCGGCAAAAAATTCCGTATCAAGCGTTTCCGCATCAGTTTTTAAAAGCCGCACGGCAATCAGACTTTGTGGGTTATACACCCCGGTGCCAAAGCTTTCGCCACGAGCACTGACAACCTGCACCAGCGAACCTGATTTTATATCCGTAGGAATTGATTCCAGTTCATTGCTAAAAACCCAGAGATGGCCACTTTTTAAACGCCTGTCATGTTTATTTTTTAATGTGAGAGTTGTCATTGTTAATTTTTTTAAAGAAAGTCAGAAGTTAAGCACACTGTTTATAGAGAAGAATATGCAACGAGGATTAACACAGCAAGCCCCAAAATAATTGCCGCGCCGATCGCCTTCAGCAACCACGCCGGGCGCGCATTATTTTTAAAACGTACATCCAAAAACGGCACACATAGCCAGAATATCAGGCCCGTACCAAGTATCAGCGCCACAAGCTCGCCCGGCAAATTCATCAATAGTGGATAGACGAACATAAAATACCACTCAGGGTGCATCCCCGCAGGCGGCGAGCCTTCATGCAATACGTCGTATGGTAACGCCATCGCACCATTTTTAAAAGGTGGAAAAATCCACACAAGCAAGAGCAAAACCGCCAAAATCAAGAGCGCAACTGCTGTTTTAAAAAGCTTTGTATGCAGCAAATATTCTCCCAACCCCGGCAGAAAGTCCCCCGGGAGGGAGATGTCCGAGAGGACAGAGGGATCCACCCCAGAAGGGTCTTCATATTTAAAAGCTGCATGAGCCAACTGCCTCTTATGCTTTTTAAAAAGCCACCAAAAGGCCACCGGCAGCACAATTACATGTAGCACAAACATCCGCTGAAGCGTCACCGCGCCAACATATTTTCCCCCGCGAATCGCATTTGCTACAAAACTCCCGAGCAGCGGGAAATATTCCTCTATAGCATTTAATACTGTCTGCGCGCCCATATATGCACGCATATTCCACGGCAGCACATAGCCTGTAAAGCCCGAGAACATCGCACTCACGAGCAGTACAACTGACAGCATCCACGCAATTTCCCGCTTTTCAGCATACTTGCTTTTAAAGAACATTGCGCCGATATAAATTATCAGCGAAAAGATAAATGCATATGAAGCCCAGATATGCACACCACGCACCAATCTGCCAAACGGCGCCTCCCGCATTATCGCTATTTCCACGCTTTTAAAAGCTTCACTTGGAAGAAGTATATCTTGTGAAACCGGGTGTTGTAAAAATCGGAAAGACGTTTCGTCCACTCCTGTTGGAAAAACAACTTTTTCACTTTTAAAATCATACGGTAGCAAAACTTTTTCGCCTTTTAAAAACAGGGTATCGCCATCGGCATCAACCACCGTTTTTACAACATCGGCAATTGCTGCGGGCTGATTTTGCTCGATCGCAGGTTTTGCTGAAGGCGTGTAGTTGAATGCGAGGAG
>DASPKH010000428.1:0-6360 GCA_035628175.1 Patescibacteria group bacterium | reverse complement strand
CGGTAGCTGTATTTGAAATCCACATTGAAATAAATGCCGTGGAAGCAAGAAAGCCGAAGAGCAACCGCCTTGGGTCGCTACCGATTACTTGCATCACAGTAAGTGCGATGCGGCGGTGCAAATCCCACTGCTGCATAGCTGCGGCAATGCACATTCCTCCGGCAAACAGCCAGATATACGGATCAACATACGGCAGCAAGGCTTCCAGAATATTATTGCCAAGGCCGCCTTTAAAAACTTTTAAAAGCGGGAAAAGTACGAGCGGTACACATGCTGTAAGGTATATCGGCAAAGCTTCCGTCAGCCACCATATAGCCATGAGTGCTCCTACTGCTACGGCAAAGGCCGGACGTGAATCTGCACCTGAAACATGGTGGAGCGGTGAATCTATAAAAATGATCAGAAAAAAAGCGAGGATCCCGGCGATAAATCCGGTAATTTTCCAGCGGCTCAATGCAATACCTTTTTTAACCTTTAAAAAATCCAATGAAATGTTTTTTAAGCCCGTTGCAAATTTTTAAAAACAGTGTACGTTATTCTATCGTCTGTAAATTATACAGGGCAATATTTTTCAGAATTTTGTTACAAGCGCCGAGCTTCGTAATTTTACAGTCTTGTTTCTATAAAGCTTTTAAAAATGTAAAAGCTTTATAGAAGCAAAATACATATTATTCCAGAAATAAAGAGGAGAAAAAACCGTGAAGTCTAATAATTCACGTTTGAAACTGCTTACTCTACTGCTTGCGGGTTCGCTTGCCGTGCAGAGTTTTGACTGCGCATCACCTGAATACACGACCGCAAAAGTGGCCATGAATAAAAGGGATTGGGCAAAAGCACAGGAAAGTCTTGAAAAGGAAGTTGCAAAAAATCCTACAAATGCCGAAGCATGGTATGACCTGAGTGTTGTGTATCGTGAGCGTGAAAATATTACTGGTATGCTCAATGCACTTCAAAAGGCTGAAACAAATGCTAAAACAGATGATCTTCGCAAAAAGATCAGTACGGCGCGTCTTCTCGGTTGGGTAGATGCTTATAATGGCGGCATCAATGCATACTCACGATATTCTGAAACGAAAAATCCTGCATTGTTGGATTCTGCCCTTATTTATATTAATGGTGCAATTCAGGTAAAGCCGGAATACCCGGAATCATACTCCTTTGCAGGACGCCTGCATGAAGAAATGCAGGATACGGCAAAAGCTCTTGAGTCGTATACTACCTACGCCCGCTTACAGCAGCCATCGCTCAATTTTCTCTCTGAGAACAGCCTTTATCTTGGTGTAGACCGTGATGCAGTTATCAAAGCGCTTGGCGCTCCTGCCAAGACTCAGGGAAGAAATGCCGGTACACCTGGCGATTCAGCTCTGACAGATATTTTTAAGGTAAATGGAAATGATGTATATGTCTTTTCGACGAGCCGAGGCGGTAAGCCATTTGCTCTTCAGGGCGTCCGTATGAATACACCTGCTACCTGGCTACAGCAGGAAAAAGACCGTGCCGCAACACTCGATATGAGCCCATATTCGATTCTTGCTTCCACCTATTATGATAGAAAAAATTATAACCTGGCACTGGAAAACCTGGAAAGGCTCCTTGTTCTGGATCCAGCAAATGAAAATGCAATGAACCTGCGAGTGCAGATCTATCAGGATCAGAATAGAACTGATGAAGCGGTTCGTTTACTGGGCGATGTCGTCAAGCGTAATCCGAATAACAAGCTTACACGTGCACAATATGGAACGCTTCTTTTAAAACTTAACAGGTTTGATGAAGCAATGCATGAGTACGAAGAAGCTTTACGCATTGATCCGCAATACGAAATGGCACTTTTTAACCTTGCAGCATCGTATAAAAACAAAGCCGGAGTATTACAGAACGAAGAAAAAGCAAAGTTAGAAAAAGATCCAAAATATAAGATTAATGAGTCTGCATACGTGCCGCTTTTAAATAAGTCTGCGGAATTTTTTGAGCGATACCGCTCAATTCCGGCACGTCGGAATGACTTCCGCACAATGCTCCAACTTGCAAATATCTATGAAGTGACGAATAATAAAGCAAAGCTGACAGCAATGATCGCTGACCTGGAGAGCGTGGAATCGCAATATAGCAATGAAGCTGCCTATTATGAATCACTCGGACAGATCTACATGCGCCAAAATCAGGCTGACAAAGCAAAGCGTGCGTTCGAAAAGGCTGATAAAGTACGGTAGTATTTCACAACAGGGGGCAAGTCTTCAAACGTGCTCCCGATTATATTCATAATATCGAATTTAAAAGGAGAAACCCCAGCAATGGCAGACAACAAAAAAGACCAGCAAATGCCACAAGAGCAGCAGATCAATATCGAGCTTGGTGAAAAAGAAGCAGAAGGTATCTACTCAAATCTTGCAATCATTTCTCATTCCCCTGCGGAATTTGTGATAGATTTTACTCGTATCCTTCCTGGTGTACCGAAAGCCCGTGTTCATGCACGTATCGTGATGACGCCTCAGCACGCAAAACTTCTCCTGCATGCTTTACATGATAATGTCCGCAAGTTTGAAGGGCAGTATGGCGAAATATCGGTGGATGGCCAGCAAAATATGCTCAATGGCGCGGGTTCGCAGATCCACTAAGCAATCCTTCATGCGAAGTTTTTAATAGAGAATACTTTTAAAAAATTAGCAGAACGCAAAGCGGCATAAATCTGTTTTTCAAAAGGGACAATTACTTCATTGTCCCTTTTTCTTTTTTAAAAAAGTGGTATTTTGGTGAATATTAATAGGGGATTTACGATGCACGCAGGAAATTACGTTCTCATTCTTCATACGCATTTACCGTTTGTGCTCCATCACGGAGACTGGCCACATGGTACTGACTGGCTGTGCGAGGCAGTAGCAGAATGCTATATTCCGTTGCTTAATGTGTTTAATGAATTGCTTGAAGAGGGAATTACTCCAAAAGTTACGCTTGATATTTCGCCAGTTCTTTGCGAGCAGCTCGAGCATCCTGACTTTAAGGTGATTTTTGAAAAATACTGTGAGCATAAAATTAAGGCAGCTCAGTCTGATAGGGAAGAATTTTCAAAAGAAGGAAAACCCCAGCACCAGATTTGGCTTACGGAATATTGGGAGAACTGGTTTAAAGAGCGCCTTAATGATTACAAATACATCTATAATTCGTCAGTAATTAATGCTTTAAAAGAATTGCAGGACAAAGGTGCCATTGAGATTATGACATGTGGCGCCACACATGGCTATTTTCCGCTACTGGCGGATGATAGAAGCATCAATCTCCAGGTAAAAGCTGCAGTTGCAAATTATCAAAAACATTTTGGACGCAAACCACGTGGTATCTGGTTGCCGGAGTGCGCATACAGACCGGCTTATACCTGGCAGACATACCTGACAGTAGATCCTTATCATACTCCGTACTGGCGTCGTGGCGTGGAGGAATTCCTCGCCGAAAATGGAATAGAATATTTTGTGGTGGATGAGCAGACAAACCGCCGCGCGCAGCCGATTGGAATTTTAAAAGACGGGCATTTCACCTCTGTGCATTCACCGGATTTTAAAAGCTATCATTATAATTTTGATAACTCACCACTGAACCTTTTCCGTGCTGCTTCAGGTGACAATGTTTCAAAAGGAACGGCTGTGGCGTTTGCACGCCATCAGGATGTTGCCATGCAGGTGTGGAGCGCGGAGTCAGGTTTCCCGGGAAATCCCGCATATTTGGATTTTCACAAGAAGCAGGGTGGCTCGATGCACCGCTACTGGCGTGTAACAGATGTAAAGGCTGACATGGCGGATAAGTTGCTCTATGTACCCGATTGGGTTAGTGGTGCCAATGGAGCGTATGCACAGACATTTGTGCACTCTATTGAGCGGACGCTGCAAGAGTATAGAAATGAAGCATGGCGTGAGGGAACACTTACAACTCCCTTTGACACAGAGCTGTTCGGTCACTGGTGGTTTGAGGGTCCGGGCTTTTTAAAAGAAGTTCTGCGGAATATCCATTATTCACCGTATGTGAACATGAAAACCGCCGGAGAGCAGCTCGACTACATACAGCCAACGGAAGTGGCACTTCTGCCGGAAAGTTCATGGGGGCGAGATGGAAACCACAATGTATGGGTAAATGACAAGACGCTCTGGACATGGAAAAGTATTTATCGTGCCGAGCAGCGAATGAATGAGCTTGTGGAAAAAACTATCAATTGTAGAAACGATGAAACCCTATGCCGGATAATGCTCCAGGCAATGCGTGAACTCATGCTCATGCAGGCCTCCGACTGGCAGTTCCTCATCGAAACAGGCAGCGCACGTGACTATGCCGAAATGCGGTTTGCCAATCATCGTACTGACTATAATGCACTGTGCCATATGGCCGAAATGTATCTTTCAGAAAAAAGGCTCTCAAAAGAAGATGAAGCTTTTTTAAAAGAAGTAGAAGACCGTAATCCCGTATTCCCGGAACTGAAGCTGGAATGGTGGAAGAAATAGTTTGTTTTAAAGCAGCCGGCTTCCTTTACTTGAAGCCGGCACTTTCCGTCTGGTAGCCCACAATGTATGAGGACTTCGTCACCAAAGTACAAATGAAAGAACTTCACCAAACAAATAACTCCGCCGATCCTGTAAAGCCATTGTTTGTAGATCTTGATGGAACACTCATCACGAGCGATATTCTATGGGAATCCTTTCTCGCGTTTTTAAAAAAGCATCCTGTCCAGGCATATAAAATACCGCTCTGGCTGTCAAAAGGCAAAGCAGTTTTAAAGCGCGAGCTGGCTGAACGCGTGACCCTTGACGTTACAACGCTGCCGTATAACACCGACATTATAGAATTTTTAAAAAATGAAAAAGAGCGTGGGCGTGAAGTTATTCTGGCAACAGCGACAGATGAAAAATTCGCACTGAAAATTGCCGAACACACCCAGCTTTTTTCAAAAGTGCTTTCAAGCAATGGCACTATAAATCTATCGGGTTCGCGCAAGCTCACGGCTATCCAGTCCATGACGAACGGCATCGGCTTTGACTATATCGGTAATGCAACGGTTGACCTACCACTCTGGGCTGCGGCAAACCGCGCAATGGTTGTGACATCGTCCCAAAATCTTGTAAGAAAAGCTGAAAAATTTACTGCCGAACAGCATGTCTTCCGGCAGAAAAATTCTGTTTTAAAAAACCTCACACAAGCGCTCCGCGTCCATCAGTGGGTGAAAAACCTGCTACTCTTTGTGCCTCTTTTTATGGCGCATATTTTTAGTCCGGACCTTTTCGTTGATGCAGTTCTCGCATTCTTTTCCTTTAGCTTTTGCGCCTCGAGCGTTTACCTGCTGAACGACCTGCTTGATATTGAGTCTGACCGTGTTCACCCGCGAAAAAGGAAACGCCCGTTCGCTGCCGGTACATTGTCAATTCCCCTCGGAATCGCTGCTGCTCCGCTTTTGCTAATAGCGAGTTTCAGCATTGCATGGCTGTTCCTGCCACTTAATTTCCTGCTCCTGCTCGGATTTTACTACGCGCTTACAACGTGTTATTCATTCTTTTTAAAACGCATCGTGATCCTTGATGTGCTGGTGCTGGCAGGTTTGTACACATTGCGAATTTTCTCCGGTGCGATGGCGGTAGATGTTCCTGTTTCGCCATGGCTGCTGGCATTTTCGACGTTTACATTTTTAAGTTTGGCATTCGTCAAACGCTATGCTGAATTAAAAATTCTCATCGAGCAGAATAAAACCGGAAACAAAGCGCGTGGCTACAATGTGGACGACCTGCATTTCGTGGGTAGTGTAGGACCATCGAGCGGCTACATGGCAGCGCTCGTCCTCGCGCTCTACATCAATAGTGCAGACGTTGTAAAATTGTACGACCGCCCGATGGTGCTGTGGCTTGCCGGGCTATGTTTCCTCTACTGGATAACACGCGTATGGATTCTGGCACACCGCGGGCAAATGGTAGACGATCCGATCATTTTTACATTCAGGGACAAGATAAGTTATATGGTTGGTGCATTTGTATTTGTGATTTTGCTGATCGCGATGTAGAGTGGTTCTTAAAATGTTTTTAAAAGGCAAAGTTTTTTAAAAGGACTTCTCCTTTGTGCGTTTTAAAAGAATTATTTTGTTGTAATGTATATTTTGTTTATATTGCAACTGTTCTGTAAATCTTTGTTCCGCTTTAAAACTACTTGGAGCTTTTAAAAATGAAAAAGATAGCTGTATTGTTTGTGTTGATTCTTGCATTCTGCGGTTGTGAGAATAGCTCCGAGCCAAGTTTGGAAGAGCGCTTTAGCTGTAAAGTTGATGGGAAATTGTTTGTTGCAAAGCCTGATGATAATAGCGTATTAGGAAAAAGAAATTTATCAATTTACTATTAT
>DASPKH010000427.1:0-6023 GCA_035628175.1 Patescibacteria group bacterium | reverse complement strand
AACGGATTTGCTTTTCTGAAATGTGCGTGAAACAATAAGCGGCTCCGGCAGCACGACATTATTCACGCGAATAGTGGCCGCAATGTCTGCCTCTGGCTTTACTTTGACAAATGTTTCCGTACGAAAAAGTGGTGGGAGCTGATTCCACACAGTGATATCCTCGTCCGAACCCTTTAGCTTTAAAAGCGGGTGTGACATCTGCTGGGTTGATACATTGGCAAAAGCAAGGAATTCCTGAGGCCGCGAGCCTGTAGCTGAAAATGGTAAGTGTGGCTCAAGCAGCTGCAGCTTTTTAAAATCAGTCTGCTGTGACAGGACAAAAAATATGGGTTTTCCGTTTGCCGCCTCCTGTGCAATTTGCCGGATAATGCCATCTGAAGAATTCGCAATAGGAAAGCCGATAAGCACGATGAGTTCAGCACTTTTTAAGGCCCCGGCAGAAGGCGTCCCTTCATAAAATTCCGCTCCTTGCTTCTGAATAAACGTCAGCACTTCTGCTCCTTTTTCTTTTAAAAGCTCATTGCGGATAAAGGAAACATCAGGACTTGGCGCTCCGGCAAAGAGGAGTATCTGGCGTTTTGTTTTTAAAACTTTTACAAATTCCGAAGCCGAATTATTCTTTGTAGTCAACTCACCTTCTCGAGGCGCAATTTCAGCAGTCAGCTTACGGATCCCCTCCTGCTGCGGTGTGAATTCAAATGTGACCGTATAGATCTGCTGTTCTCGTTTTAAAGAAATGACCTGCTCTCCGATCTTCACGCCATTATCTTTTAAAACAACTGTGATATTTCCATCAATAAAGCCCGATGATTTAACGTTGACAGTTACCGGTAGTGTTGTTTCGAGATAAGCAATATCATTGGTAATAACAGATTGAACCGCAATATCGCGTGGCTCGGTCGAATCTCCGATACCAATGATGTAGAGTGGCCGACCGATAAGTTCGGCGCTATTAAGCGGGTTATTCCCTGCATTAAAAGCACCGTCTGTAATGAGAAGCGCTGCACGGATATTGTCAGGTTCAGCGTTTTGTTGAACATAACCGAGCGGTTTTGAAATATCAGAAAGCTGCCCGCCAAGTTTTAAAGAATCAAAATGGAAATTTTGAATACGCCGGATATTTTCGTCAAAAAGAAGCGTCGTCGCATTATCGTCAATTTCAAATGGGTTTGCTGCCCCAAGCGCTTTTTTGAAATCTTCGCGACGGTCGCTCCGCGCGTCTTTAAACGTCATGGAAAACGAATTATCGAGCAGTACAGCTAGACGCGGCGGCTCCTCACTTGAGCGAGCAATATTTAAGACAGGCTCAAAAAGCACGAAAAGCAGAAGCGACACACCAAGTGTTCGCAATAAAATGAAAAGTGCGCGGCGGCCAGTAGATACAGGCGGTACAGTAACGCGATATGAATAATAAGCGAATGCCGTAGATGCTGCCGTAATAATCAAAACGAGCAACCAGGAACCAGCTAAGCTAAGTGAATATGAATTCATTCAGGCAATTTACGAAAAAGCAAACTTATTTTGTATACAACGCATCAGGAAATCTTTATTGCGTGCTATTTTTTAACAAACTCTTCAATAGAATTGCCTGATTTACTCAAAGAAAATAGCGGCAAATTTGCTAAACAGGCAAAATCTTGCTATTTTTGCATTTAAAAAAGACAATTCAGGTGTTATTGGGGTGTGGATTGGCCCGCTAGATATCTGGTTCGGGACGGAGGGGCCGAGGTTCCAATTCTCTCATCCCGACGAATGCAATTACACATTTCTTGTAATTTCCCTTGTTTCTTTTTGGTCGAAGGGGTGGATAAACACTCCTTTTTTCCTTTGCAGCTCAGGTAAAAAAATTATGACATCTACAGAATTACAGTCACTTCTGCAACAGCACAACATTACACCGCGCGAATTCGCAATCAAAATTGGCAAATCTGAGGCTCTTGTGAAAGACTGGCTTGCCGGACGTGTAAAGATCTCAAAAGCTTATAAGAAAATCATTCTTGACAAAGTGAAATAATTCTGATGTTTCACTTATTAACGTGAGGCAGGAAGAATTGACGGAATTTTTTAAAAATACACCGGAAGCAGCTTTTTTTAAAGAAGCAGTTTTGCGTATAGGAAACTGTGTAATTATAACAACAGACAATTCCGGCAATATCCTCGACTTTAACCGCTGTGCTGAAAATATTTTCGGGTACAGCGGTTCTTCTGTTTTTGGCAAATCTTTTACCAGTACTTTTCTTTCAAAAAAAGATGACCCATCTGAACTCCCTTTTTCACACTTTTTAAAAAGAGTTCAGGATTCAATCGAATCTGAGTGGACGGTTTACACTGAAAAAGGAGAAGAGATTCAGCTAATCTTCTCAGTTGAAGCGATTGGTGATAGAATGGGTTATCTTTTCTCCGGGTTAGATGTAAGCGAACAAAGACGCATTGAGAATGCTTTTGAAGGTATTGAATTATTTAATGAGCGTATACTCAACACTTCTCCAACTATCCTGTATATTTTTGATTTCCAGGAGCAGCGCATTATTTTTAGTAACCGGGATTTCTACGCTATGTTTGGTTATTCCGAAGCCAATCTGCCTGATTTGCACGAAATGGCGCCCGTGAAGCTTCTCCACCCTGATGATTTTGAAAAGCGTACAATTCACCGAAAACTACTTACAGAAAGCTCTGATGGAGACATCCTGGAAGTAGAATACAGGATAAAACATGCTGATGGCACCTGGCGCTGGATCCAAAATCGCGATACAGTCTTTCAGCGTGATGAGAATGGTATCCCTAAACTGATTCTCGGCTCTATACTTGACATCAGTGAAAGTAAGTTTGCCCGCGAAGCTCTCAATATAGCTATTGAAAAGCTGAGTGATACAAACAAACTGCTGACTGATGCTAATAATTTAAAAACTGAACTGCTTGGTATTGCTGCCCACGATTTAAAAAATCCACTCAGTATAATCAAGAACCTATCAACAATCCTTGAAGGAAATCCTCAGGATGAAGTTGCTGAGCTTTCTTCTGTAATACGGCAGGCATCCCAGCAGATGCTTGACCTGATAAATGAGCTTCTTGAATCTTCTGCTATAGAAAGCGGACGCTACCCGATACACATTGAAAAGATTAATCTTTCAGTGCTTTTACAATATGTTTTAGAAGGGAATAAAACTTCTGCCCAAAAAAAGGGGCAACATTTAGAAATAGCACAAAAGGAAGACTGTATAATCATGGCTGACGGATCCAGCCTACGTCGGGTGATGGATAATCTCATTAGTAACGCCATCAAATATTCTCCACTGAATACTATCATTACTATACGGCTTTTTAAAAAAGGTAATACGGCGCGGTTTGAGGTTAGCGATCAGGGGCCTGGGCTAAGTGAGGATGACAAGCAAAAGATTTTTGGGAAGTTCCAGCGATTACATGCCCAGCCTACTGGAGGTGAGAGCTCAAGCGGGCTTGGTTTATCCATTGTCAAGCAAATCATTGAACTTCATAATGGCCGAGTCTGGGCAGAAAGTAGAGGCGAAAGCAAAGGAACGACTTTTATAGTTGAACTCCCCGAAACTTTTACCTCCTCTGTTTCTTAAATAGTTACTCGCTACTACGCGCTATTGAGCTTATAATTCCCTGTGCTTCATTGAGTGCAGCACGAGGGGATTTTTCACCATAAAGCGCTTGTACCACAGCATTTTCAAGAACTTCTTCAATTTCCAGCCATTCCGGGTTCACAGGAGTCATCTTTGCATTTTTCAGCTGTTCTGTAAAAACTGGCCGGAACTTTACATTTTTAAAATAATCATCATCGTAATAGCTTGCATCGGCAGGAAATCCAGCCTCTTTCACCTGCTTGCAGAATTCCAGGGCATTTTCGCCGTCTGTTAGAAACTTTACCAGTTTTGTTGCTAATTCTGCCTGCTTTGTCCCATTGCTTATAGCCAGATATTCACCGCCGGCAAAAGAAATCCCACGCCCGCTTGTACCGGCAGGCAATACCGAAACGCCATAATTAAGTTTAGAATTTTCCCGCTGGATCTTGTCTATTAACCATGAACCGGAATTCCAAAATGCCACATTGCCTTGGGCAAATGCTGCATCGATCTGCCTCTGTGTTTCAACAAGACCAGTGCGCGAAAGCGCTACATATTTCTCAAGTGCAGCAACATTCTCATTGGAATTCAGGACAGTTTTGCCTTCTGTAGTGAAAATTTCACCACCCATACTCCACATCATCGGCAGAATTTTTTTATAGAGCCTGTGTGGATCAGCGCCATTTGCTCCGAAGCCATACACTTTACTGTCCATAGCCTGGATTTTCTCAGCAGCGCTCAGCATTTCGTCAATTGTTGCCGGAGGAGTTTCTGGCAGTCCTGCACGTTTTAAAAGCTCTTTGTTATAAAAAAGCACACGTGTATCAACAGTCCATGGCGCTGCATACAGCTTTCCCTTCCACTGTGCTGTTGGCAGTGAAAAAGGAACAAACCTATTCTTATCAATTTCATCGGATAGTTCTTTTAAAACACCTTTGCTTGAAAACTGAGGTATCCAGTCAGAACCCAACTCAATGACATCGGGAGCTGTCCCTGAATTAAATGCAGCAAGAAGTTTCGTTTTACCGTCATTCCAGCTCAGCTCTGTAAGCTGTACATCACAGTCACACTTTTCCTCAAACTTTTGCACCAACTGCTGGATTGCCTTCCGCTGCGATGGTTCACTCCAGAAATGCCAAAAACGCACAATATTTTTACCATCAGCATTTTTTGGAGGTTCGCCCCTAGAGTCATTTTCCTTCGAGCACGAAGCCAAAACAACTCCTAGTACAAGTGCAGAAATGATTTTAAAAAAAGCATGGCGTAATATTATCATTTTATTAATTTCTGAATGTATTGACAACACCTATTATGCCAACTACAACAAGTACAACATCACGTAAAATTCCAAAGTACAACTGAAAAGCACTTAAAGCATTGCCAGGCACAACAATAGTATCGCCAGGGTATAAAATCGGATTTTGGTTCTCATCACCGTTTTTCTGAAAAAGCTCCAAATTCATCACAAGTACTTTTTCAACAATCGTCGAATCTACTGAAATATCACGGATAATTTTTATATCAGTCATTCTTGCCTGTTCACTTGGTCCACCACCAAAAGATATAAGCTGTACAAGTGTTGTAGAACTGGGGACGACATATCTGCCAGGGTTTCGAACAAAACCCCAAAGATTGACTGGTATTTTTAATCCACCCCCAAGATTATAATCATAATAGCTACCTCCGCTACTTTGTGATGTCCGGGATGAACTTGACGTACTCCCGCCAAATGTACCGCCACCATCCTGCGCTAGAGCAGCAGATAAACTAAAAAAGAATACTACAATGATTAATCTTGATATGATTTTCATTCTTTTAATTCCAAGTACCAATACGATTATTAAACTACTAAAATTATTTCTGATTCTATGATTAGTCAACCTTTACTTGACAATGAAATTCTGCATTGAAGAAACCGCTGCACGATTACCCTGACCAGGTACAATCTGGGAAACATACCAACGATAAGCTTTACCTTTTTCAAGAGTTGCAGCTTTGCCATCTTCATTATATCGAAATGATGGTGACGAAAAAGCCGGCTGCCCTGAAAATATCCATACTGGTGTAGTTAAAACATTATTAACCGGGTTTATTTCGAAAACACGAATGACAGTATATCCAGGTGTACTATAGCTGTTTTCCCAACTAAATACAGGCTCTTCTGTTTGTGCAAATTCAGCCCCGTTGACAGGGGCAATAGTTTTTAAATAACCTGTTAGAGTAAACTCCGCAGCAGGTGAAAATTCTCCCTCCCGCTTTTGACCAGATCGCTCAAAAGCAGCTACCTTATAAAAATATCGTTGATGATGCACGACATCTTTATCGACAAATGCCGTATCCTCCACTGTCTGACCTTTTTCAATGATAGCTATTCTTTCAAAATTTACTGGTTTAAGGTCTTTACCTGTTGCAGATGATCTGTAAACAGCATAGCCA
>DASPKH010000426.1:0-2869 GCA_035628175.1 Patescibacteria group bacterium | reverse complement strand
TATTATTGAAGGGGAAAAAACGCTTTTTGTGGACTGGAAGGGCTTTCAGCTTATAGAATCCGTCAAAAATGGTTGCGAGCAGATACTGTTTTTTTTAAAAGAACATAACTGCACAAAGGTTTTAAATGACAATACAAATGTTACCGGTGTATGGTCAGGTGCCTCAGAATGGGTAGCCATGGACTGGTTTCCACGAATGCGCGCTGCCGGTTTAAAAAAATTCGCCTGGGTATACTCACCAAGCTACTTTAGCCGTATGTCAACCGATAAGACGCTGGATGCTACTCCCGAAGATATTCTGAATGAAAAGATCATAAGAGTCTTTACGGATAAGCGCGAAGCTGAAGAATGGCTCAAAGAAGACTAATACGCTGTAAAAATAGTAAACCCGACACCTCTTTAGTATCGGGTTTACTATTTAAAAAGTCTTCTTAAATTATTTTAAATTATTTTTTTGACGTAGTTTCGCCCAGTTCCGCTTTGGCAGAGTCAATTATCGTGCTTAAAATCGTTTTAAACTTTTCAGCACCTGCAGCATTAAGTTTAGCACGGTTCATAAGCGTTATAAGGTTCTGCGCTTGTGGCACGCTCATTTCGACAGTAACAATATCGCTGGTCATCTTTTTTTCCTTTACCGCGCCCTCAAGGATGCGCAGGAAGATTCCCCGAACTTCCAGGAATGCATCTACCTCCTGACCCGAAATATCGATTGTATTTAAAAGTCCTGCGACAAAGTCGACATCTTCGATCGCCATTTTTGGTTTGATCGTTTTTATCTGCTGCTGCTGAGCTTCAGCTACCTGTGCTGTAAAAAGAAGGCACAGCGAAAACAAAAATGCGCGAAAATACGGTGCAAAACGGTGGTGCATCTCGAAAAACTCCTTTATAAAGATTTAGACAAAGTGGCTGTTTCAAATTCCACCAAAAGACGAAACTTGTTTTAAAAAGGTTTAATGCTGTTAGCTAAACCTTTTAAAATAAGGGAAAATACGTATGCCCTATAACCCAAAACCCACGCTCACACGGTGTAAAGTTGCCGGTGAACCAAACGATGAGATCGCGTAATCAATATTAGCAAAATTGGTGATAATGCCAACGCCTGCCGAAAGACCAGCCAGTTTGCGGCTAGAGCTTTCCGTTGTTGAGCGGCGCACTCCATTGTCGTATCCGATACGCGCCTGGATGGATTTCCCGAAGTAGAATTCGCCCCCAAGTGAGAAATTTTCAAAACGCTGAAAAACATCGTCCGTTTCATCGGCCAAATGGTGGAATGAAAAATTCAGGAGCAGCGGTAAACCGCGTAAACGGTGATTGACGCCAATGCGAACATCCAACGGGAGGGGTTCTTTTTCACCATTAAATGTAGAGAGCTGGGTGCCAAGGTGTAGTACAGCCAGTCCGATATTTGTGCGGATATGGGGAAGCTGTAGGAGCAGGCCACCATCGAGCGCCAGGGCCGTTGAATTCAACACTTCAAGCCCCACAAAAAGAAATTTACCGGTGAGACCATAGCTGAGCTGCCCTTTGAAAAAGTTGGTGTCCAACTCATTCGCATAACTCACCGCAAGCGACACATCATTTACGCCAAAGGTGCCAGCAGTTGGCCCATTTCTATCTGCACGCTGAAAGCTGCCGTAATTCGTGTAAGAAACCGAAGCCGCGTATGAGCCGAAGTTCTCAGCATGATCGGAATATGACAAAAGTCCGGAATTGATATCGAGCACATGTTTTAAAAACGTAGCCGAGATTGCTTTATCGCCTGATGTCCAGACAGAGGCGGGATTGAAAAAGACGGCGCTCGGGTCTTCCGGCATTGCTACAAATGCACCACCAAGGGCCGCAGCGCGCGCGCTTTCATTAAAGCGGAGAAACTGAAACGGAGAACCCGTTTTCTGGGCAACAAGAGACGATTGCGTAAGAAGCGTAAGCGCGGCGATTGCCAAGAGCGTTTTTTTCATAGGATTTTTTGATTGTTCCACGAAAATAGGAAAACGGGAGGTTTTTAAAAACTCCGCTTTTAAAAATATGCGTTTTAAAACTGCTGTTTTAAAAGTAAAAATTATCCTATTGGCTCCTCTTGGCTTCAATATACGAAGCAATTGTTTCGTGAAAAATCCGTGGCGGTCGCACCGGACGCCGCGTTTCTGCTTTTAAAAAGCTGTGAATCGTGTAGCCTTCGGAAACAAAAACATCGTTTTTAAAAACTTTGTAATCTAGCCGTATTGTCGGCTTTACAACATTTTCAAACGTTGTGTGAATTTCCAGAAGATCATCATACAAAGCAGGGCTTTTATACACTGCATGTGACTCCAGTACGGGCAGCATCAGGCCTTGGCGCTCAATTTCAGCATACGGAAGACCGCATTCACGCAGCAGTTCCGTTCTGCCAATTTCAAAATATACGAAATAAACTCCATTATACACAATTCCCATTTGATCAGTGTCAGCGTAGCGCACGCGCACCTGTGAGATATTTGTTATGGTTTGGGAATTTTGAGACACGCTTATTAAGATTTGAGCTATGAGTTTTTTTTAAAAGAATTACGATTTATGGTCAGCAGTTACATTGAGGAACGCTCAATGATCGCAAAAAGATCAAGCAGCCGCTCCAGTTCTTCAATAGAATAAAAGTCAATCTCAATTGACCCAGCTGAGCTGTTCTTAGTGCGAACACGAACTTGCGTTGAGAAAACAGTGCGCAGGCGGGATTCAATTTCGCTAATAGTAGAGGCAACTTCAGGCGGCATTGTTTGTGTTGGCTCAAACTTACGCGGTTGCGACTGGTAGCGTTGCTCCGATTCCTCTCCCGGTTTTAAAACCGATGATACGCGGCCTAATTCCACATTTTTCACCAGCGCTTCAGTCGAGC
>DASPKH010000425.1:0-10041 GCA_035628175.1 Patescibacteria group bacterium | reverse complement strand
GCTGAACGCTTTTAAAATTACTTCACAATTGCGAAAATATCGCTCTCGCGCATGATAAGAAGCTCTTCGCCTTCTACATTGATTTCTGTTCCGGCGTATTTTCCATAAAGAACTACATCGCCAGTTTTTACCTGGAGCGGCGTTACGTTGCCGCTTTCAGCAACTTTACCTGTTCCAACAGCCACAACTTCGCCCTGCATTGGTTTTTCTTTTGCAGTGTCAGGAATAATAATTCCGCCTTTGGTAACTTCTTCCGGCTGAGAAGCGCGTACAATCACGCGGTCGTGTAATGGTGTAAGTGCCATCGTGAAATCCTCCGATAAAAAAATGATATTGAAACTTTTAAAAACTAATTTTTAAAATTATTAGCACTCTTGATGCGCGAGTGCTAATGCAAAATTACAACAAAGAAATTATCTTTGTCAAGTTTTTTTTGAAATTTTATGAAATGGTGATTTTGGTGGAGTTTTTAAAAGCTTCTAAAATCGTCCGTCATTGCGAGAAGGTCTTCCGACGAAGCAATCGCAGATACCTCTCATCGCGTCATTCCATATTTGCGCTTGCCACGTCGCGCAAAAGCCGCTCCTCGCAATGACAACCATTTTTAAAAGCTTTTTGCGTTTTAAAACTCCTCACCGTAATTTGCGTTTTTAAAAACCAAACTCTTTAAAAATCCATGATTTCCCTTTCAAAACTTTTACAGATACAACATCCCGTCATCCTCGCATCTCAATCGCCGCGCCGGAAGCAGCTTTTACAACAACTTGGCCTTAAATTCTCTGTCCAACCCTCCGGACTCGACGAAAGCGCCGTTCCTTTTAAAGGGGACTTCGGCGAATTCGTCACAAGGCTCGCGCTTTTAAAAGCCCAGGACGTTGCCGCAAAAGCGTTGGAACGTTCAATTGTCATAGGCGCGGATACTATTGTTGTTTTAAAAGGGGAAAAGCTTGAAAAGCCGGTTGACGCAGTAGATGCTGCACGAATGCTACGGATGCTTTCGGATAATGTCCACACGGTTTTTACAGGAATCGCTCTGGTTGATTCTGACTCAGGGGTTACTAAAACCGCATGCCAGCAGACAGCTGTTACTTTCCGTGAACTTGATGAAGAAGAAATTGTTGCATATATTACAACGGGTTCACCATTGGACAAAGCAGGTGCATATGGAATTCAGGATGATTTTGGGGCGGTGTTTGTGCGTGAAATTGCAGGAGATTATTACAATATCGTCGGGCTGCCGTTGGAATTGCTATACAGAAAGCTAAAAGAATTTTTACAAGAGAATCTCTAGAGACGAATAATTATTCGTCAATCGTGACAGTGAATTTTAAAAAGAGTATAAAATGTCGCAGACCCTCGCTCCGAATATCCGCGGTTTCCGCGAGATCTCCCGAACGCTCACACTGCTATCGCCGTGGCTGATCACCTTTGCGGTATTCTGGCTTTATCCACTTTTGTACGCGCTCTATATGAGCTTTACGAAATACTCTACGCTCACGAATACGGCAGAATTTATTGGTCTGAAAAACTACACACGCGTGCTCAATGACTACTTTTTCTGGAAGGCATTTACCAATACGGCAATTTTCACGATCGGGACCGTTCCCGTTACAACAACACTGGCACTCGCACTTGCTGTTATGCTCAATAGCAAGCTTGTTCGCGGTGTTGCATTTTTCCGTGCGGCGTACTTCATGCCGTCGGTCACATCGCTTGTGGTGATAGCGCTCATTTTTACAAATCTTTATGCAAAGGATGGCTATATCAATGCGCTTGTGCAGATGCTGGGGTTTGAGGGGTCGCAACGTGGATTTCTGCTCACGCCGGGCACAGCGCTAGCGTCCATTATGGCAATGGATATCTGGATCGCAACAGGCTATTACATGGTGCTTTTCCTGGCGGGTTTGCAAACGATCCCGGCTGACCTTTACGAAGCAGCGAGGCTGGCAGGAGCGTCTGCGTGGCAGCAGTTTAAAATGATCACGCTCCCGCTCATCCGCCCGACGCTGCTGTTTATCGTTGTTATTAATTCCATTAAGTCTTTCCAGGTTTTTGTGGAAATCTATGTGATGACAAAAGGCGGGCCATTGCATTCTACTACAACGCTTGTGTACCAGGTATTTGTCAATGCTTTTGAAAAGGCGGATATGATGGGATACGCTTCAGCGCTTGCGTATGTAGTGTTTGTGATAATTCTCAGCTTTTCACTTATCCAGATGAAGGTTTTAAAAGCGCGGTAAGCATCGTAAAATTCATAAAAAAAAGTCTTCCTGTTTCAAGAACAGGAAGACTTTCCCTTTAGCAACAATCTTTTAAAAACTACTCAACTGGGATCGGTTTTAAAGCCGATTGCGGCAACCGCACAAAAACAGAATACGCCATTGGCGAATTTTTCGCATTGCTCTCCACAATAAACTCCACGCGGTTTAGCGTATCATTCATGCCGGATGTATTCATTGTAAGGCGGATCTTCCCGGTTGTCATTGGGTTGATCGTGCCATTCATCACCGTGGCTGAAGCACAGCCGCATGAGGGCGTAACGCTTTTGATCCTGAGCGGCGCGCCCCCCGGATTCAGAATCTTTACTTCGCGAACAATGAACTTTTCGGTTGTTTCATCTACCGAAATCGAAGATGGTATAAACTGTATTTC
Organism: Patescibacteria group bacterium; assembly: GCA_035628175.1. Lineage (GTDB taxonomy): Bacteria > Bacteroidota > Ignavibacteria > Kapaibacteriales > DASPKH01 > DASPKH01. The sequence goes on along the minus strand of DASPKH010000425.1, from coordinate 7,389 downwards.
AGGCTGAGCCAGCGTATCAGCTGGCCTTTCATGTAGTAAAAAAATTTTCGGCTCACTGCTTTTGAAAGCTGTTGTAAAACCAAAAATTATGAAAAGACAAAGGAAAAATTTCACAGCCAAAGGTAATTACCCCGTTTTTAAAACTTCTTCAAAAATATCCTGGAAATTATAGAAACCCGTTTTTCCATTTACCCATTGGGCCGCGGCCAGTGCACCGAGAGCAAAGCCGCTGCGGTTTTTAGCGCGGTGCGTCAGCTCGATCGTGTCGGCAAGCGAATCAATATAGATCGTGTGCGTGCCGGTTGCTTCGCCAAGACGCATGGAACTCACGTGCAGTGAGTGCGGCGATATCACGCCATGCGAGGTTTCTTCCAGAATGTCGTTTTTCCTGAAAAATTCTTTTAAAACAATATCGGCAAGGCTCAAAGCCGTTCCGCTTGGGCTATCAGCTTTTCGCTTGTGATGGAGCTCGTGAATGGCAATGTCATAGTCCTGCACGCTGTTAGCAAATTGCGCTGCACGCTCGACAATTTTATAAAACATTTGCATTCCGATGGAAAAATTTGAGCCATAGACAACGCCAATGCCGGAATCTTTTACGATTGCCTCTACTTCCGACTCCCGGTCTTTCCAGCCGGTAGTGCCAATCACAAGGTTCTTTTTTATGTGACCGAGCGTTTCTACGTTTTTTAAAACAGCATCTGTGCTTGAAAAATCAATCGCCACATCGAAATCATGACGTTCGTGCTTGTAGATAGGGCGGTCAATGTCAAAAATTTCTGTTACTTCGATTTTCCGCTCTTCGGCCAGGTGTTCGATTTCCCGGCCCATTTTTCCGTAACCAAGAATGGCTATTTTTAAAGGTTCCTTTTTCATGATATTTTCTCTTGTGAGAAATTTGGTTCTGTTGAAATAATATTGGTATCTGAGTATATTTTTCCTTCACGAAGCTCGATGCGGCGCGCCTTTGGAAAAAAGTCGAGAAGCTCAGAGCTGTGCGTGGAAAGGATCACAAGCGCTCCTCCTTCTGCTGCTTTTAAAAGAATTTTTGCCGTTTGCGCCGTCGCTGTGCTATCGAGGTTACCTGTCGGTTCGTCGGCAATGATCACTTTCGGTTTTAAGATTAATGCCCGTGCCAGTGCTACCAAGTGCTTCTCACCGCCGGAGAGTGCCTTGGGAAATTTATCGCGCAGGTGGCTGATGCCGATCTCCGCCAGCATTTCTAGTCCGGCCTTATTCGCCTCACTTTTTGAAGAGCCGTTCACGAACATTGGATACAGGACATTTTCAAACACTGTGTACTGGCTGATAAGTTTTAGATCCTGAAAAACAATCCCCATCTGCCGAAGATATTTGCGCAACTCCGGCGTGTGCATTTTCCTCGTGCTTTTCCCGTTTAAAAGTACCTCGCCTTTATCAGGGTACGCATCGGCAAAAAGCAATTTTAAAAACGTTGTTTTGCCCGCACCAGTCGGCCCCGTGAGCAGAACAGGCTGCTTGCCGGAGATCGTACAATTGATATTGTCCAGCGCCGGAATTGCTTCGAACTGAACAGTTACCTCGCGAAATTCAAAATTCATTGTTTTTAAAAATTTGGTTGCATTTCTTTTAGAAATCTTTCTCGCGATTCCACGATTTCAATTGCAAGCTGAATCGCCTCAGCCGTGCTCGTGCCCTTTGCCACATCTTTTCCGGCAATTCCATACGCCGTACCGTGGTCAGGGGAGGTGCGCACGATGGGCAGTCCGGCTGTAACATTTACGCCTGCGCCGCCTGCTATGAGTTTAAGCGGAATTAATCCCTGGTCATGATACATTGCCAGAACACCGTCATAGTTTTTAAAAGCGCCGTGCGCGAAAAAACCGTCTGCCGGATGCGGCCCGTCCACGTCAATCCCGTTTTTAAAAGCTTCTGCTATTGCTGGCTGAATTATGTCAATTTCTTCAGAGCCAATTCCGCCGGATTCACCTGCGTGCGGGTTCAAACCCAGCACAGCGATTTTCGGGTTTGATGTGGAAAAATCTGCTTTTAACGTTTTAAAAAGCGCCGAGATTTTTTCAACAATCTTTTCTTTAAAAAGCGAAGCAGCAACGTTTTTTAAAGGAATATGCACTGTCGCTAAGGCAACGCGAAGCCGTCCGGAACAGAGGATCATCATTGGGTTTTGGGCTCCTGCTGCGTGCGCCATCATTTCCGTCTGGCCTGGAAAATTCCAGCCAACGCTCTGCAGCGCATGTTTTGAGATAGGCAGCGTTATGACCGCGTCAAATTCTTTTAAAACCGTCGCCCGTGCAGCCTTCTCGAGCGATTCAACAGCAAGCTGTGCCGCTCTTTTCGTCTCATGTCCAAATTCTACTGGTGCGTAATTCTCGCATTCCAGCATTTTTAAAAACACATCGCCAATGGAAAAACCATCGTTTTTAAAAATCGCCGGAAGTTTTGCTTTTACAGCGTATTCTTTAAAGGTCTCAGCATTCCCGCAAAACGTCAGCTCATGCTCCTGTAAAAGCTCTTGCATTTCACTTTTTACAAGCGCTTTTACCAGCACCTCGATGCCGATGCCGTTCGTATCGCCGGTGGTGAAGATGAGCCGCATGCTTATAGCACTACAAATTTAATAACCTGAAGGCTCCCGCCCACAGAAACTTTTGCGTAATATGTGCCCCTGCCTAAGCCACTTGTCTCCAGTTGCAATGTTTGCAATCCACCATCTACGGCAGTATGAATAATGCTTTTGAGCAATACGCCCGTGATGTCAAAAATATCCATAGCAACATTTCCTGTATGTGCTGTATGGAACTCGAACGTCACAGAAGAGGATGCAGGATTGGGAAAAGCAACGGCTGCGTCAGTTTTAAAAACAGCTGGCTGGTAGGCTACGCTTGTTGGAAGGGTTATTGGGCCGAGCATAAAAAGCACGCCAAAATCTGTCCCCGCAAGTAGTGAACTATTATCAGGCGATAGCGAAACTGAAGCTAGGTTAGTTCGCGGTAAAACATAGGTGGCTACGAGCTTACCTGTTTTAGTGTCCCAGAAGAGGATTCTGCTTTTATGTGGCTCATTGGTGAGACCATAAAAATACTTTTTATCAAAGGAGTATCCTACATTAAAAACACGATATCGAAAATCATCCGGAAAGGGCAATGTATCATAAACACTCCGTGACCAGATATCGTATTTTAAAAGGCCAACTCCGCTTACAGGACTTAAGATCGTGTTAGGTTCAAACGAAAATACTGAACCTCTATCGCTAATTTCACGTACAATATGTTCGTCTAAGGTCTGTAATTCCCAAACAAAGGACATTGTGCCAAGAAACTGTCCAAGCAGAAATCGTCCATCAGGTGAACTTTGAAGACTATGATTTTGCTTCGTACCCGGGATAGTTTTCAAGACTTTACCTGAGTATAAGTCCCGAATTTCTATATCTTTATGTACATAACTTACTGCAAATTTATCTGAAGAAATCAGGCAGGCTGATACAACCATTTTGTCTACACCTAATGTATCAGGCTCTACCAATGTAGTATATACTTGTTTACTCTTAACATTCTGAATAACTATCAAACTGTCATCTTTTAAATACATTGCTATATCCCCTTTAAGGTCATATAGACCGTGGGAAAGTATGTAGTCGATTTCAAGTGAATGCAGTGTTTTCTTTGTGCGTGAATCACGGATAGACACTGTACCGTTATGATAGACTGTAAATGTACCATCAGTCTGCCAATTTGCAGTTACAGGCCATAAGAATTCGCCAATATTTTGTTCAAAACTTTCAGTCATTAAATTCCAAACCTGATACTTTTTGCCTGCTGCAACCACAACTCTCTGATTATCGGAAAGAAAAGAAATCCCCAGTATGTTTGTAGTAGTTACAAGCTCATTTACCAGAAAGCCCGAAGGTATATCCCAAATAGAGATGGTATTATTCACTGTAATTGCTAATTTTTTTTTATCTTTTGAAAGGCAATAGGAGGAATATCCAGCAGAGGTTTCTTTGCTAAATCTTTGGGTTATTGTTTTAGTAGTCAGATTTAAAATTACAATGGCATCTTTCGTACTACAAAGTAGTTCTTCACTATTTGACAAGAATGATATTGGCTGAGGCCGGTCTGAATCATTTTTTCCTCTCAAAAGCTCTCGCCTTGAACTAGAGTCTTCAATCATTACCTTTTCCAGAACATAATTGTCATCGTTAAAAAGGCTATGTATGTAATATTTACTGTCTGGTGTAAAAAAACAATTTCCGTAAGTAGATACAACAATTTCGTCTGTCATTGTATTGACTATATTTGTCCTCTGATAATCTCTCACAATCAAATATTTCCTATCGGCACTAAGCTCACAACCACCAACTGCGAGCGGTGATAAAGGTCTTGTAATTACTGTAAAATGATTTTGGTCGATATTGTAAAATCCAATCTCATACTCAATCCCATTGCCATCCGTATTTAACTGCCAGACAAGGAGTTCTGAATTGCTTATGAAAGTTAAATTTCCAGGGACAACCTTGGGAATTACTTTCACAAGCTTATTCGTGTATGTGTCCCAGATGTGTACATTGGAAAAAACATCATTGACAGGCCGATTTTCAGTAGCTATATACTTTCCATCTGGAGAAGCCTTTATAGAGCGGGGAATTCCTGTATTTCCACCTATCATCCATTCAATAGGAGCCTCAACGACCTGCGCTGCAAGCGGTACGCTGCATATTGCACATAGCAATGTGATTAGCAGGGTTAAAATATATGTCTTGAGCATAGTTACTTTAAAGTGGAATAATTCTTGGATATAGAAAGGCCGTTCAAACTTACACAACTTCAGAATAGATGGCTGATTTGCAATCAATGGAATATTTAAGTTAAATCCTTCAATGAACAATCCATAATGGGATACATCTTTAAATAGAAAAAAACACATCGCCAATGGAAAAATCACCGTTTTTAAAAGTCGCTGCAAGTTTTGCTTTTACAATATATTCTTTCAACGTCTCAGCATTCCCGCAAAACGTCAGCTCATGCTCTTGTAAAAGCTCTTGCATTTCACTTTTTACAAGCGCTTTTACCAGCACCTCAATGCCGATGCCGTTCGTATCGCCGGTGGTGAAGATAATCTTCATTGTATTACAAATTTAATGAACTGGACGTTATTGCTGCACGTAATTTTCGCGTGGTATATCCCCGTGGCCAGGGTGGTCGTCTCAATGCTTAATAAATTTTTGCCTTGTAAAAATAATTCTTTTAAAAATGTCAACCGCAGTTGTCCCTGCGCATCGAAGATTTCAATTGTCCCGTGGCAGAATTTTTCGCTCGTAAATTCTAGTGTGATATGTTCCAACGCCGGATTTGGATATACAGCGGTGACAGATTCCTTTATAACCGGAAAGGCTTCTACTTCTGTAGGGAATTGCAGAGGTTCCCATATGGAAACCGTGCCATCGTGTCCGCCCGTCAGGATGTGGCCCAACCGTGAAATAGAAAGCGAAGCCACAGAAGGACTTTCGGGCTCAATTGTTTGTAAAAGCTTCCCTGTTGCAATATTCCAAATACAGATAGCATTAAAGGATGGCCTTTCGACATCATAATAACTGGCGACAAGGTATTTATCGTCAAGGATCTGGACACCGGTTGTATTCAGGCGGCGTGCTGGGCGGAATTGGGTCGCAAAATTGAGAGTTTGCGTGCCGGTCGCTATATCAATAACTTTATGGTAGCCATCCGATGAGGAAAATACGATATAACGGGAGTCCTGTAGAAAATTAACGTCTTGGAGGAAATCATTGCCACGTGTAAAATCCCGGACAAAGCGCCACGAGCCCATTTCCCATATCCTGACACCAGCGTTATAGAGCACCGCGATAAATTTCCTGTCCGGCGAAAATCGAATTGCGTATGGGTAGTATGTTCGCCAGAGAGAGGCAACGCGCTTGCCCGTGCCGACGTGAAACACCTCAATATCAGCCTCCATTTTTTCCGGATTGTTCCGCGTGTAACCAACAGCACAGAGCGAATCGTACCCTAAGGCCATGCACTCAAAATTCTTCGTCGTCGCGCTATTTAAACTCAGGGAGAAAATGACATTTTTTAAAAAGTAATCCCGCACGATGAGCTTATCCTCGGCAGCACGATACGCTATGAGGTCACCGTCAGGCGCCAGGCTGAATGGCTCAAGCACGTTTGTATCAATATCCAGCACTTTTTTCCTGTCCGGGCTGTACCAGAGGAATAGGTTGCTCCGTTTCGTCATCCATCTATCACGCCGGTTGAAGTCGGCGGTTACAAAATGCTGGTTTGTATGTGTCCAGGAAGCGCGCGCAGGGCCGTACACATACGTCAGAGGTGTCAGCTGGCTAGGGTCAGCAAGATCATGAGCGGCAAAATAGTGTCTCCGGCCGTCTGATCCTTCCCAAAGTGTGTAGCCGATAATAACAGTATTGCCCCAAAAACAGAAGCTACTTACCGAACCATACCTTGCAGCATCAATGTGAACAGTATGAAGGAGCCTGCCGGTAAGGGAATTATAAACTTTCAACGTATCCTTCACTAAAAACTGGAGCGAGGATCCATCGGCTGAAAACTGTGGCGTAAACCTGATGGAACGACTGGTGGTAGGAATATCGTATACTTGCGATTGTGCGCTCAGGTCGTATAACCGCAGCAGGCTGTCACGGCGAAGCAGCAAATTATTTTCCTTGATGAACCGTATCGGCGTACAATTATTATCGATCAGGTATTTGCTGAAAAGTGTGTCTTCGGTAAGTTGCCGCAAAGCAATATTATAGCGGAAATAGTTCCTGCTGGTGGCTAGTTTTAAAAGTATGTAAGGCTCCTGCTCTGCAATAAAAAGGTCGCCTGCTGGTAACGAATCAAATGGAATATTATCACCCTGATTCTTTAAAAGTATGGTACCGGATTGCTGCTGAACAATCCAGTATTTCTCATCAGCCGTTACGTGACAACGTGATGTGGTAAGACTATCCATGTAGGCGTCTACGGCCATCTTTTTTATATCCCACAGGACATTGCCACGTATTAGCTTCCCAGAGGAAGTAAACCGGATATCATAAGCGTGGGGAAGCCTGTACTGCAGTTGCCGTGTCCTGAAATCCCATATATACTGAAAGGTAAATGAAGAGAGAGAGTCTGCGCCACTCGTTACAAGATACCTGCCATCCGGCGAAACCATGCTCTGGCCCGGATAATCGTAAAGGCCACCGGCTATCCACGCTACTCGCATTTCCTGTGCTGTAGCATGTGTGCACAGGGCAAATGTAGCGAAATAGCAGAATAGCCGGATTTTTCTCATGATATATTCATATTTTCAAAAGTTTCTTTGAAAGTAAATCAAGACTCCTTTAAAAAATTTACCCGGCCCGTCGCCTCGCAC
>DASPKH010000424.1:0-13639 GCA_035628175.1 Patescibacteria group bacterium | reverse complement strand
CGCGCTCGGACGATTCACAGAATCTTTTAAAAACTCCACGTATTAGTGTCATCATTCCCGTTCTCCAGGAAGAAAAGCTGCTTGAGAACACACTGAAGATTTTCACACCGGCTTTAAAAAAACACTTCAATCTTGAAGTGATTGTCAGTGACGGCGGTTCGAAAGATAAAACTATCGAAATCGCTAAAAAATACGCAGATCGGGTAATCATACACACCGAAAACCGCCGTCAGACTATTGCCGAAGGCCGAAATGTCGGCGCTGCATATGCTAAAGGAGAAACTCTTGTTTTTATTAATGGTGACACAATCCCTGCCGAACCTGAGCATTTTTTTAAAGAAATTGTTCTATGGACAAGCGACAAAACACTTTTAAAAACTGGTGCTCTGACATGTTCCGTCAAGGTTTCTCCCCATGAGCGAAAATTGAGCGACACGCTATTTCATTCGTTTTTCAATTCGTATGTACGATTTTTCACTGCTCTTGGAGCTGGAATGGGACGTGGCGAGTGCCAGATCATCCGCGCAGAAGTTTTTAAAAATGTCGGTGGATATGATGCTAAGCTTGTGGCTGGAGAGGACTTCGAATTGTACAGCCGAATCTCCAAAAAATGGAAAATCGGTTTTAAAAATGATATCTTTGTGTATGAATCCCCACGCCGTTTTCGCAAATACGGCTACATTCGCATTTTGGCGACCTGGGCGGTAAACGCCCTCAGTGTTATGTTTTTTAAAAAGTCTTCCTCGAAAGAATGGGAAGCAGTGAGATAGAATTTAAAACTCTTGTAAAATTATACATTTACTACAATGATTTCCTACAAAAGCTCTGGAGTCGACATTGAAGCAGGCGATGAAACCGTTCAGCGTATTAAGCCACTTGTTCGCTCGACATTTACACCGCAGGTTTTAACCGATATCGGCATGTTCGGCGCTCTGTATGACGCGAAATTTCCGCAATATGAGCACCCATTTTTGGTGGCGAGTACGGACGGCGTTGGCACGAAGCTGAAGGTTGCGTTCATGATGGGAAAGCACGATACAGTTGGGCAGGACCTGGTGAACCACTGTGTGAATGACATTCTGGCTTGTGGCGCGAAACCGCTCTTCTTCATGGATTATTTTGCAACGGGCAAACTCGACCCCGGCGTTGCCGAGCAGGTCATCAGTGGTTTTGTAACGGCCTGTAAAGAAAACGGCTGTGCGCTCATCGGCGGCGAAACGGCGGAAATGCCTTCGATGTACCAGGAAGGCGAGTACGACCTTGCGGGCAATATCATCGGCGTTGTCGAAAAAAGCAAAATCCTCTCGAGCGCGAATGTGAAAGAAGGCAATGTGCTCATCGGCCTGCCGTCGAGTGGTCTTCATACGAATGGCTATTCGCTGGCACGTGCGGCGCTTTTCCCGAAATATGATGTGAATGATGTTGTCGAAGAGCTTGGTGAGACGATTGGCGAGGCGCTTTTAAAAGTACACCGCTCGTACCTGCACCAGATATGGCCATTGCTGGAAGGCAATCTTGTCAATGCGCTTTCACACATTACGGGTGGCGGCATCATTGGAAACACTGAGCGCGTTTTGCCGGAAGGTCTGTTGCTCCATATTGACTGGAATGCGTGGGAAATTCCTGCTATTTTTGGCCTTATCCAGAAAGCAGGCGAGATTGACGATGAGGAAATGCGCAAGGCGTTTAACCTCGGCATTGGTATGATAATCGTTTGTGATGAAACGAAGTCGGGTGAAATAATGGAGCTTTTAAAAGATGAGAAGCCGGTTGTGGTTGGGAAAATTGTGAAAGGGTAATTATGAAAAAACTCTTTTTTCTTCTAAGCTTCTTCTTTGGGGCGCAGGCAGCTTTTGCTATTGATGCAAAGATTGGTTTAGTTGCGGATATTGGTTTTAAAGATAAATGGTATAAGATTGTACCTCCGGCAATGCCGCAGATTCTAACGGTGAGTAAAGTTTTTAAAGGGCAAAATTTCGTTTTTGTACTCTTTATGAATGATTATGCGGTTGCTAATAATACACCAAATGTGGTGTACGATTTAAAGATTGTAGCACCAACGGGAAGTATGTATTTTGAGCAGAAAGGCCTTGCCGCATTATCGCAAATGCTTCCAAACCCAAATGTCATTTTGCTGAGTGAAGCACAGTTGCAGATTAGCTTTGAAGAAAAAGATGCTTTCGGGGAATATAAGATTTTCGTCAATGTTGTTGATAAAATTGAAGGAAAGGAAAAGAAAATTGAAGGGAAAATTGAGCTGATTGATTTTAAAAACACGGACGGTTTTAAAAAGGAAGATGAACTCGGCCCATGGATGACGATGTATTATCGCAATCCATCACCGGAGAAATTGCTAGATGGATTTTGGTTGTATACAAAAAGTACATTCGCAGATAACGATAATTCATTTCCGGCGCTGATGAATTTCTTCCGTGAAGGTTTTGAAAATAATACATATCTGATTCCAAAATTACTGGCTGGATATTCGGAGCAAAACGAAAAGACGAAGTTTTTTACATTATTTCTGATTCGTAATCTTAATTTTAAAGCGGATGAATTTTTAAAATCACTAAGCGAGAATGAAACTGCCAAGTGGCAGAAAATTGTGGAAGATGCGGCTTTAAATCCATACGCGCAAATATCTCATCCGATTCAGCTAGACATTCTCTGGACATCATTTTTCGCAACAGGGACTACCGCACCAATTGAAAAACTTGTCAGTGTTTTAGCTTTTAAAGAATTTGAAGGTGCTGAAGCAACTGCCGAATCAAGCGATGAGCAAAAGGAAAAGTTTTTAAAAGGGCTGGTGTATAAATCTGCAAAATGGTCTTTTGAAAGCAATACGCAGCAGCATAGTTTGGTGAAGGATTATTTGCGTTATATTTCTTTGAATCCAAGGCTTGATAAGGCGATACTCAAGGAAGTCGCTGAAATTTTAGCAGAAGTGAAGTAAGTCAATGTAGCGCATTGTTTTAAAAACTCAATGCGCTTTTTCCTTTAATAATCATTCACTAAAAATCATTCCCGCCGCAATTCGTTCTCTTATCTCTTTACAAAGCTTTTTAAAACCGCACTTCCTTTTAAAAAATTAATAACCAATGACGTTTTCAAGCCAGACGGCGCATGAAATACTGGCGAGGCATTTCGGCTACCAAGAGTTCCGCAACGGGCAGGAGGAGATTATCCAGTCTGTGACGGAGGGGCGCGATACGCTCGTGGTGATGCCGACGGGCGGCGGGAAGTCACTGTGCTACCAGGTGCCGGCAATGCTGTGCGAGGGCGTGGCGCTCGTGGTTTCGCCACTGATAGCGCTGATGAAAGACCAGGTGGATTCGCTTAAAAGGGCGCGGATTCAGGCAACGTTCATTAATAGTTCGCTCTCATTCCCGGAAATCCAGCAGCGGCTTTTAAATGCGAAGTACGGGCAGTATAAACTCATCTACGTTGCGCCGGAACGCCTTGAAAGCAAGCAGTTCCTGGCGGCTTTAAAAGAAGTGCCGTTGTCGTTTATGGCGGTGGATGAAGCGCACTGCGTTTCGGAGTGGGGGCATGATTTTCGCCCGGCGTACCTGACGATTCCTGTTGCACTGCAGGCGCTTGGCAAACTGCCCGTGGTGGCGCTGACGGCGACGGCAACGCCGGAAGTGCAGGACGATATTATGTACCACCTCGGCATGAAGGAACCGCAGAAATTCACGCGCGGATTTGACCGGCCGAACCTGCGCTATTTCACCGAGCTGACGGAGAAAAAAGCGATTCGGCTGGTGGATTATTGCAAAATGTCGAGCGGCACGAATATCGTGTATTGCGGTTCGCGGAAGCGCGTGGAGCAGTTTACGCAGTCGCTGCAGAAGTATCGCGTGAATGCTGAAATGTACCACGCGGGAATGCCGGACGAGCTTCGCCGCTCGGTGCAGGAACGCTTTTTAAACGGTGCGATTGATACGCTGGTGGCAACGAGCGCGTTTGGGATGGGAATTGACAAACCCGATGTGCGGACAGTCGTGCATTGCGATTTGACGCTGTCGCTTGAGGCGTATTATCAGGAGGCGGGGCGCGCCGGACGAGATGGGAAATCAAGCGATTGTATCCTACTGCATCACCCGAATGACAAAAAGCTGCAGGATTTTTTCGTGCAGGCCACGCATCCGAATAAGGACGTGATTTCCAATATTTATACTGTGCTTTACGATGCGAATGAAACCGCGCTCGGGCTTCGCAGTGAAGCTCCGGTGCTGCTGGACGAAACGCAGATAGCCAATCGCGCGGGCGTTCCGATGCCGTTTGTGACGAATGTGCTGGCGATGTTTGAGCGGCAGGGAATTGTTCGGCGCGGCTCTACGCAAGGGCTGGCAACGCTACAGTTTACCACATCGCGCGACCGGCTGATAGAATATTTTCACAATACAACTTCGCCCGAGCGCAAACAGGCCCTCGAAGCGCTGCTGCGGAGCGTCGGCTCGATGGCACTCGACGACAAAGTGCAGATAGACCTCAACGACATTGTGCGCAAGCACGAAATCCCCTATGACACGCTCACGAATGCGCTGCGGGCCTTTCAGTATGCGCGCCTCGTGTATTTCGAGCCGCCGGGCGCCTCAGGCGGGATTAGGCTGATGCTGGAGCGGATGCCGGTGGACCATTTGCCGATTGATTTCGATGCAGTGGATGAGCGCCGCGAGCGTGCTTTTAAAAAGCTGGACGTGGTGCAGCGTTACGCCATGACCACGGACTGCAAGCGCAATTTCATCCTGCATTATTTTAAAGAATTCGACATCCGCAAGCCGTGCGGGCAGTGTTCGAGCTGTTCATCGCCGCAGCCGAAAGACGCGAAACGCTCGTCGCGCCAGAAATATCTTTTGCAGCAAATCCTCGCCGCTGCGGTCGAACTCGACGGGCGTTTTGGCCGCAATGCGCTTGCGGAAGTGCTGAACGGCAAGGACACGGCTAAAATCCGCAGCTTTGGTTTGCGCGGAGCATCGGTCTTTGAAAGCGCGAAGGAATTTTCTTTTAAAGAGATCGTGGACGAAATTGACACTGCGATTTCCGAACGTTTTTTAAAACTTTCGTCTGACATTTACCCCGTAGTTTCCATCACCGAAAAGGGTTTGAAAGAGCTGCAAACGGCGCACGAACCTTTAAAAATGAGGCGCACCGAACGCCGCGTGAATACTGAATTGCTTTCAAAGCTACTCAGTATTCGCGAAGAACTAGCTAATCGTGAAAATGTGTCACCTCGCGCCATCATTGACGATGTAACGCTCTCGGCGATGATAGAAGTGATGCCAAAAACCGTTTCTGACGTGCAAAAAATCCCGGGTGTCGGCATGATGTTCCTCACGCGCTTTGCCGAACCGTTCCTGCGCGTGCTGCACGAATCGCAGGCGGACGAGCCGGAAGAAAAGGGGGAGAAAAAAGAGCTTTCGCAGAGTGTCGTCAAAACGCTGGAGTTCGTAAAGCAGGGCTGGACGCTCGACAAAATCGCCGAAGCGCGTGGCATCACACCGGGCACCGTCGCTCAGCACATCCAGGAAGCGCTCGAGACCGGCCTCCCTTTAAAACGTGCGCAATTCATCTCCGATGAGCTGTACAATCTCGTTTTAAAAGTGCTGAAAAACAAATCGAACGCACCGCTGCGGGACATCCGCGCCGAAATCGGCAGCCAGTACGATTACCCGCAACTGCGCGTTGCCGCGTGCTTTGCGCGAAAGGAATTGAGGAAGCAGAAGGAGAAGAAGTTTACATTTTCGTGAGAGGATTTTAAAACCGCTTTTTTTAAAGAAGGCGGTTTTTTTGTTTTTAAAAGAAATGAATTTGTAAATTGCAGATATTTTAAAAATAAGCACACATGAGCACTTTCCGCCTTTTTCCGGCAATTATTAAAAGTTACTTTGCGGTTATTGGACTCACAGTTTTCGGAGCATTCACTTTACAGAGTTTAATTGACCGGTCTGTAATAGAAATTGGTTGGCCTACAAATGGACCAGAAGAAATTATTGGTGGAATTATTCTGAGTATCATTGGAATTTCAATATTCAATCTTTTGTATTTTTCCTTCCTTGAAAATAAAGTTAATAAGCGAAACGGTTCTGGCTTAGGTATTTTGGTGCTAGCTGTTGCAATAAATATTCTTTTTACGGATTATGGTGCAATAGTTTGTCTTATTCCGTTTAATATTGCTACAATCTGTAGCTACTTCTTTTTAAAAAAGTTTCTCAACCATACTTTTAAAATCTGGACATTATTAGTTCAGGAATTGTTGCTTTTGGTAATTTTAACTTTCTTATATCTTCTCCTGAAAGATTTATTGGTTTGGGAATTATTACTAGAAAGATATTCTCATAGCCAATTTCTCACCAATAAGATTTTACTGAATTCTTACATCGGAGTAATAGCAATTCGGCTTGTTTGGAATGGAAGAAAATTGTTTTAAAAACTCACACCAAACCCAGCTCCACCAGTTCCAGGCACATTTGTATCACCTGTATGTGCGCCCAAACCTTTTAAAGTCCCAACTTTTTTAAAATTTTTTTGCAATCTACAAAAATTTGTAAGTTGTGTTCCTCACATTTTTACTGTTCATTAATTAGGCAGATGCATTTGTAGATATGATAATGAAGATATAGATTGTGCGGCCATTACGCCGCAGTAGTGTATACTATCATACTAGAGAAGTGCCTTGCGAATTCAAAAAGATCCTGCCCCGGTTTTATTCCCGTTGATTTTTCCTGCCCTTTCGCACGCCCAGGCGCTGCTGCCTAGTCAGTGGAGTTTTGGCTTCCAGACTGGTTATAACATTGCCTTGTCATCATCACTGAATGGTACGTGGAGTGAACTTCGCAACGAAGAAAACCGAAGCAACAAACTCCTGCCGAGGCCAGAAGCTTTACCTGTTGGTAAAAGTATCCATCCATTCAGCTTTGGTGAACAACTTGCATATCGTTTTAAAGACTTCCAATCAGCTTATATGCAGGAATGCAATCAGCATATTTCTGGACACAATCTTCTGAAAACCAAACGCAAAGCACTGAAACCGCTCTGGGAGTTTTCGCTCTCAATTTCGGAAGCAAATATACTATTGGAGAGCTATCGGAAATGTGGAATTTCTTTGGGCGTAGTGCAGTGAACTTTAATGGCACTGCTCTTAAATATCCGCTCTATTCGTAATTTTTTTTAATGAGGACTGGACTGAAATGAATGCGCCCTATGGCTTTGAAGCCGACACGCGAAGCCGTTTTAATATTCCTGCTACACCACTTGCACTGGAAGCTTCGGTCAGTTATACAAATCCATTTATAACTAGCAGAGCAAATCGCGAATCAAATGGAAACACAAGCTTTGATTTTATTTCTTTTCTTTTATTCAGCGAGTTTGGATGTAGCTGCATCTAAATTTAAAAGGACAATTTCTTCGGGGATTGCCCTTTTTGCTTTTTAAAGATTGCATTTGTTTTAAAAGGGAGTAGTTTTTTGTTTTTAAAAAGCAAAATACTATCTTTGGGTACAAGACTTTACCACTCAAAACTTTTAAAAATATATGAAAAATGCAGCGTACTTTCTGCTGGTATTTGTCGCCGCACTTTTGCCGGGATGTGAACAAAGGAAATTTACTGTTCGCACTGCAAATATGCTTCCGGCTTTTCCGGTTGACTCACGTATAGTGGTAAATACGTCCGAAAGGCCACAGCTCTACGAGGTAGGTGCTTACAGGGTTTTCCGTCCGGAAGTACAGGAAATGGATATCTACATCGGGCGTCTGGGCGGAATGCCGGGCGATACGGTAGAAATGAAGAAAGGACAACTCTATGTTAATGGCCGTATGACAGACCATCATCTCGTTGTACATTTTGTAGGTGAATCTGTTGAAAAGCAGATTGATTCCAGCCTGGTGAGCGACGATGAACACATGCTGAGAAAAAAAGAGATTTTATACAGAACATTCGCTGACAAGCAGATGGCAAAGTTTCAGGACGAACTAGTCAGGATTGGCAATAAAGAACTGGCAGAGGTGCCTCAATACAATTCTATCATCGGTGGCAAACCTGAAAACGGTTGGACGTCTGACAATATGGGGCCGCTCGTTATCCCAGAAAAAAATGGCGCTATCCTCGTGACAAAGGAAAATTATTGCCTGTACGCCGATCTGCTGCTCTACCACGAGGGCCTTGAAGAACTCAATGTTACCTTGCTTCCAAAAAAATTCGTTTTTAAAAATAGTTACTACTTTTTTATTGGCGACAACCGCCGCAACTCCGAGGATTCACGCCACTTTGGGCTGATACCGGAGAAGAATGTGTATGGGACAGTGAAGCTGGAGGAGTAAAGAAATTTCCTTTAAATTCTGCGAAAAGAAAATCCCCTGCTTTAAAGCCCTATTAGCAGCAATACTCATACCTTTTGGTAGTATTTTAAAAGCACATAAGCCTGAGTGAAGCTCATGTCATATTTATGTCATACCGCGCGTGCGTATATTTGTACGTCTTAGGAGGCGATTATCCTTCAATGCTGATAGCTGTAAAAAGTACAAGTGCCGAGAGTTTTAAAAACTTTATTGCACACCCTTTAGAAACCTCACGCCAAACCCTGTTCCACAAGCTCTTCGCACATCTGCACTACCTGCATGTGCGCCCAGCCCTTCTTAAATTCGTCCTCGGTACCTCCTTTATCCAGCTTACGTTGCAGTAGCATATTCCACGTCGAGTGTATTACGTCAAACATTTTTAAATATACTGTTTCACCCGTTTGGCGGTCAGTGGCGCTACGCGTTACTACGATGCTGTATAGCCCGTCCGCGCCAACAATTGATGTTTCCCTGTTTGAAAATTCTACCCGCAGGTTATATTTTGCACTGCATCTCTTTAAAAGTGCGTCGCTTTCTGCATTATCCATTTGATTTTATTTTTGATTTTTAAAATGTAATATACAAACTTTTTTAAAACAATGTTTTTTAAAACTTCTTCGTAGATTAAAGAGCGTTGAAAGGCGTTTTAAAAGGAATTGATCAGGCACTATTGTATATCTGGCGTAGCTAAGAATCAACCGTAGAATGTCCTGACGCGCACTTGCATTGTAGATTCTTAGCTACGTTCACAATGCCAGGTCATAAATTTCTGCTGAAATTTGAAAAAACAACACTATTTATGTGTATTAAAATTCTCCTTATCACATTTTTCTTCACGGCGAATGTCCTTTTCGCGCAGAATTCCATTATCGTAAAACTTCGCCCGAACGCACCTCCGGCAGCGCTTTTGAAAACTGCACAACCCGTTTTTAAGAACCAGATCAACACTTTTGAAAAGAAGAATGCGATACTTTCCACGATGCAACATACGGTTTTAAAAGAGCTGGAAAAGTACTACACGATCAATTTTAAAAAGGGAGAAAATCCACAGGAAATTCTTACCGATCTTTTAAAAAACAGCGATGTGGAATTTGCGGAAATTAACCGGATATACAAGATCGAAGGAGCGCCAAACGACGTACACTACGGTGAGCAGTGGGCCTTAAAGAAGATTGGCGCAGAAGCTGCATGGGCCCATGCGACAGGCAAAGGCGTAAAAGTAGGAATTGTAGACACAGGAATTGACTTTTTGCATCGCGATTTATTAAAAAATTTGTGGGTTAATTCCACTGAGGACATCAATAAGAACAGGCGTTTTGATCCGTGGCCTGCGACGCAAACAGTAGAAGGTGTGACGGGGGATATCGACGGAATTGATAATGATGAGAATGGTTTTACGGATGATATCATCGGGTATGATTTCGTGGACCAGACAGTGGATAATCTTGGCGACGCGCTTTATCGCGACGGCATTCCGTATGATGAGCAGGGACATGGAACGAGCGTTGCTGGTGTAATTGCTGCAGAGCGAAATAATCGAATTGGTATTGCTGGACTTGCATTTGAAAGCCAACTCGTAACGCTACGGGCTTTTGACGCGACAGGCAACGGCGAGGAAGATGATATTGCGGCAGCGATTGTCTATGCAGCTCTGAATGGTGTGCAGGTTTTAAATCTGAGCTTTGGCGATGTAGTGAAGTCGCCGATTATGCGTGATGCGATCCGCTTTGCCAATTCGATGAATTGCGTTGTGATTTCTTCTGCCGGGAATAACGGCGGTTCTCGAGCGCATTTTCCTTCCGATTTTGACGAAGTGATGTCTATTGCTGCAACGACACATGATGATTTTCGCACGATTTTCAGCGCTTTTGGTTCACATATTTCGATGAGCGCACCCGGTGAAGGAATTCTTACAACAGCTGTTGGTGGCGGCTACCGTTCCGTTGGTGGAACAAGCTTTTCTGCGCCATATGTGGCTGCTACAGCGGCATTGCTTTTAGAAAAAAATCCACGTTTAAAACCCGCCGAAGTACGCGGAATTCTCCAGGCATCGGCTGACGAAGCGGGAACGCCCGGCTGGGATGTGTATTACGGCTCTGGCCGCCTGAATGCTGCACGCGCGCTCGAAGCCCGCGGCGCGACAAAAGTAGAAGTGTATTCTCCACAGAATGATAACGCTTTTAAAAAAGTCAATACTGAGCGGATTCCCATTATCGCCGATGTCGCAACGCCGTTTTTTAAAAGATACAGGATTGACTATGGCGCGGGCGAAAATCCATCCGTGTGGATACTTCTGGATTCTGCTTCGCAGCAGCGTATAGGTGACACGCTGTCTTTCCTGGAGACGCGGCTTTTAAAAGATACCACCTACACCATTCGGCTGAAAATCGAGACTGTTTATGGCGCGGAAATCGAGCGGCGTGTGCGTTTCGAGATAGTTTCCGATTCGCTTTATTTTACATTTTTAAAAGCCGAACACCCCTTTTTTAATCAAAGACGGGAATTGGTTATTTCTGCGCGAACGAACCGTAAATCACGGCTATTCGCTGATGTCCATGCTATAATTGACACTCTTTCCGATTATTCGGTGAGTAATGTTTATCGTTTTACAAAAAATCATACGCTTCTTATTCCTGAAATTCCAGGTGGTTTTAGCTCTGAAGTCAGCGTAATAGCGATTTCAGAGGATGGCGATACAGCCCGCGTGCGTATTGATGCTCTTACAAATAAAGAGGGAATCTCTGTTAGTGGTTTTAAAAGGCAGGCATACTCACTTCCTGCGTCATACCTGAATAACGCGGTCGGAGATCTGTACGGTGACGGCAAAGATTATTTTGTCATCAATGATATTTCCAGCGGCACATGGGGTGCAATAAAAACAGTGTATTTTGAAAACGGTGTTTTTAAAACACGCGACTCACTATTTAAGGCGTACATTCCCAAAATAAATCTCAGGAGCTGGTCCGAGAAAGTAGGAATTGATTCTGTAAACTTAGTATGGATACCACGTTCAATTGGTGATTCTAATGGCGATGGAATTCTGGAAATCTTTGCGCAGGTAAGCGGCAAGAGCGTTCTTTTTCAGGCGAAAAAGCAGGGTGAAAATCCTTTTAAAAACATCATTTTCCAGGATACTACGGATAATAATTTTTGGGCCTCACGTTTGGCTGACCTTGATGGCGATGGGCGTGATGAGCTGATAGCGCGAACAGATTCCGGCTATATAGCGATGACTTTTAGAAACGGCAAATATGAATTTCTGGCTGCAGCGAAAAACCCATCCATGCCTGCCCCGGGCTCAAACAGGAATAACTATGGCCCGCCACTCTCCGCCGTGGCAGACTTTGATGGCGACGGGAAAATGGAGTTGGCGTATTCGGACGAAGATGGGGATTTGCTGATCTATGAATTTGCCGGTGGCAGGTTTACACAAGAGGCAGTTTTTGAAACAATGGCCGCCACCGGCGGTGGATCCGAATTCGTAACAGCGGCAGATGTGGATGGCGATGGAAGGGCGGAACTGCTTTTTGGCGCGCCTGCCCCGCAAAGCTATGATGATAATCCGGATCGTGAATATGCTACACCACTTTGGACGTTCCACCTTTTAAAAAGCAGCAGCGTCAATGCCTATCGCCGCGTCTGGAGCGATCATATCTACGGTGTTCGCTACGGCGGCGGCTTTCGCAATGGCGTGAGCGCGGGCAACATTGACACGCGCGCGGGCGATGAGATTATCATTGCGGCTTTCCCAAATTTGTATGCTTTCACGTGGGATACGGCTCGTGAAACGCTAAAGCCATCCTGGACGACATATCCGGCGTACACAAATACAGCGATCATTCACGATTTTAATAAAAATGGTGTGGCTGAGATTGGCTTTGTGACGGATTTCACAACGGAATTTTTCGAATATAACGGTAGTGCGAGGCTGCCTGCGCCTACGTCTTTAAAAGGTTTTGCAGTGAATTCGACAACTGCCGCGCTTCGTTGGAATGCTTCTCCCGGTGCAGAAAAATATCGTGTGATAATGATCCGCAATCCACTACCGGGACAAAATTCTGCAACGCCTTTTGAAACGGAAAATACATTTTTAACGGTGCCGAATCTTGATCCATTGCAGCGTTATTACTTTGTTGTTATGGCGATTCGCGATACAGACACAAGCGATGAAAGCAATAGTGTAATCGTCATTCCGCATGATGCGGTGACACTGCAAACAATCGAAGTAAAAGATGAGCGAAACCTGTTTTTAAAATTTAACGGATTTGTGCCGGAAACGCCTGTAGAGCCAAGAGCTTTCTCTGTTTTTAAAAATGGTGAATTAATTTCATACGCTTCAACGGTTCACAACGCAGGCGACAATGCGTTGCTCATTACACTTTTAAAACCACTGGAATTTTCCGGCGAATATCGTCTGGTAGGCGCGTCATTTGAGGATTTTTTCGGAACGCCAGTAAATAGTTTTGAAAGAAAATTTATGTTTTTAAAAGATACTGCTGATTTTGAAGAGCTTTATCTTTTAAAAATTGCAGTTATTAGTTCTACGCTTTTAAAACTCGACTTTTCCAATGATGTCAAAGAAGCTGATGTGCTAGATATTGCCAATTATGAGCTTCTGCCGAATGGCACGATAGCGCGCATAGAACGCGAGAGCGCAAGTTCCGTCCGCATACATCTCGCTGAACCGCTTGGTGCTCTCGGCAAAAGCTATACACTCACAGCCAGAAATATCCACGCACAAAGTGGCGGGATTATGACACGTGGCGCGGGAAATACGCTTGGTTTCGTCTTTGCTGAAAATACTGCTGAAAATGCATTTGTCTACCCGGCACCGGTGATATTATCTCGTGATCAGACCATTACATTTGCAGGCCTGCCGCGCCAGGCGGATGTAATCGTGACGACAATCGAGGGTGAAATTATCACGATTTTAAAAGAATCTGACGGTAATGGCGGGGTAGAATGGGACGGGACGACGCGCACTGGCAAACGTATTGGCAGTGGTGTGTATCTTTTTAAAGTACGGCTGGGCGGCGACCAGGATCTGGTGTTGAAGAAATTTATTGTGGTGGAGTGATGTAAAAACTATGAAAACAATACTTGAAACCGAGCGGCTCATCCTGCGTGAAATGACAATGAGCGATTCGGATAAATTTGCTGGAATGTACGCCGATCCTGATGTGATGAAATTCATCGGGAGTGGTTCGGTGATGTCGCGTGAGGAGACTGAACTGTCTGTGCGCGGAATGCTCGAAAAATGTTATCCAAAGTGGGGCTTTGGGTTGTGGACGACAGTTTT
>DASPKH010000423.1:0-2508 GCA_035628175.1 Patescibacteria group bacterium | reverse complement strand
GTTGAAATATCTACTATATTTGCCATCGGTGTCCCCGGATTTACCAGTGCTCCGGCATCCAGCATGCGACTGGTAACAATCCCCCCTATTGGCGCCGTAACTCGTGTATCTTCCACTTGGCGGCGCGCAACCGAGAGCTGCGATTCTGCATTTTTAAAAGCAAGGCGGTAGCCGTCCACCGTCATCGCCGTTGTAGCTCCATCTTTTAAAAGAGCTTCAAAACGCTCAAGGTCTTTTTTGGCTTTTTCATAATTTGCCTGCGCTGTAGCAAGATTCGTAGAGCGAACTTCATCGTCTACTTTAAAAAGAGTCGCGCCTGCACTAACCGATGCACCCTGTGGTACCGGAGCCGCCGTAATCCTGCCGGAAACTTCCGACATCACAACGACGTCACGCACCGGAGCAGTCGTCCCTACAAGCGAAACATTCTGACTAATATCTGTTTCTACCACCTGCGCTACCGTCACTGGATAGGCCATTACAATTTCTTCCCTGATCTTTGCAGCGCTTTTTGCTTTATTATTCATGAGCATCGCCACGATCGCCCCGAATACGAGCATGACTACCAAACTGACAATGAGTTTCTTTCTCATATAAATGTACCTGACTCGAAAAAAATTAAATACGTGACTTTAAACAAAAATTATGTTTTTAAAACTCTCAGTGCAAAAGTTTTAAATGGGCTAAAAGATTTTACTGAACTCGCTTACGGCCTTCGTCTGTGAGAATTCCTTGAAAAACCACCTTTTTTATTGCAGTGAAAACTTCAGATGCAGTAAACGGGATTTCAGTTAAAATTGCCGGATTGACGAGCGACTGTGCAGAATTAATGTAAATCATCGCTATTAAATATTCATTAATATCTGAGCGAAAAATCCCCGCCTGAATTCCCTCGCGCAGCAGCTTGGTAAAATTCTCTACGCCATGCTCATGACGGAATTTCTCCATCTCTTTCCACAGTTCAGGTGCATTACGGCGCATATCCTCGGCAAACGGTGTAGAAACCTTTGCCATCTGCTCACTTACGTACACCATAATGCGCTTTAGCTTTTCTACAAAGTCAATTTCCGTATTACACATACATGAATCAATATAATCATGCACTTCACAACGAAACTCAGTCATCATGGCACGCAAGAGGTCGTCTTTGCTGGAAAAGTGCTTGTAAAGCGTTTTTTTACTCATCCCAAGGTCGTTTGCGAGCTCGTCCATCGTCACTTTACTAAAACCCATTTTTAAGAACACTTCATTTGCCTTAGTGATGATGCGTGCACGTGTTTCCTTATCCCTGTGATCTTTTCCGGTTATTATTTCTGGCATTAAATTTTTAAAATTGGAAAGGAAAAATACAATAATCTTAAAACTCGGAAACTAAATTCGTTTTCGCAGTTTCCAAAATTATCGTTTTAAAACGAATCAATCAAAAAAAAGTTGCGTTAAAATTTCAGTGTTGGAAACTTTTTTTTTAAAAGCAGTTTCCGAATGTTTTGATATTTCTTTCATAATCAGTATAAGAAGAATTTTCTAAGAAGAGAATTTATTAAGAGTTCTGCGCGTTATGCTATGAGGGGAGTATTTTTTAAACAGATTTACATGTACACTGAAAAATGCACGGATCAATCTTTGTCCTTTTAAAAAAATTCGTAGAAACCCGCTATGATGTAGCTACATGGCACAATCTGCTCAGGAGCGCTGGCATTGACCATGAATATTTTCTACATCAAACATATCCTGATAAAGAAGCTGCGGGTATTATTGCGGCGGCTGTTTCAGCTACCGGTTTGAAAAGCAATACGCTTCTTGAAGATTTTGGTGAGTTTATGGTACCAGATCTGATGAAGGTATATGCGAAATATATCAAACCAGAATGGCGGACATTTGAGATGCTTGAATTCACTGAATCAGTCATGCATAAAGCAGCCCGGCAGGAAAATCCCGGCACACAACCGCCTGTGCTCAACGCTATGCGTGTTAACCCGAGTCTGCTCATTATAGACTATTATTCAAAACGCAGAATGGGTAGCTTGGCCATTGGTATAATCCGTGGTATTGCACGGTATTATCATGAAGAAGACATTATTACCATTACTTCTACTACTGAAAGCGACGCCGAGCGTGTTCAGATCCGGGTTCACAAGGATCATAGTAATCATGCTACGGGGCATTCCTAAAAGACCGCTGAGCCTGGGCTATTGTTTTTGTATCCTTTCAATCTGGAAGACTTTTCTATTTTATCTGCACACCTTTCACCTATTTTCCCTATTTTTGAAGTTCTTTATTTTTAAAAGCGATCCATTCTTTTAATAAGCAATATGAGCGACATTATCCGCAACGATCAGGAATTACGCCGCATAGAGGAAATTGAAATTCTTCGGCAAGCTGGTATTAACCCATATCCGTCCACATTTGAAAAAACGCATAGCGCGCAGGAAATCCTCACGGAATTTACCGATGAAACGGCACAAAACTTTCTCCAAGTGGCAGTAGCCGGCCGTATTATGGCACTTC
>DASPKH010000422.1:0-2873 GCA_035628175.1 Patescibacteria group bacterium | reverse complement strand
CCACAGAAGGAAAGGCTTCACATGATAGTACGATCCGTGTAGATATAAGCCGTGTAGAAACACTCATGGATCTTTCTGGAGAACTTGTGCTCGGCCGTAATCGTCTTTCACAAATAACTGATTCGCTCCGTAGCCGTTTTGAAAACGACGAGGCGATCAGAGAGCTTATTGAATCGTCCTCGCAGATTGACTTTGTGACATCCGAGATACAGTCGGCGGTGATGCGCATGCGGATGATCCCTATTGGAAAATTATACCAGAAAGCGCCTCGGATTGTCCGTGATATTGCCCGCGATTTCGGCAAAGAGATCAACCTTGTTTTGCAGGGTGAAGAAACGGAAATTGACCGAACGATCATCGAGGAATTGAATGACCCGCTGATCCATATGCTGCGGAATTCCTGCGACCATGGAATAGAAATGCCCCAGGACCGTGAGGCAAAAGGCAAGCCACGTACCGGTACTATAACGCTAGACGCCGAGCAGGAAGGAAACATGATCGTCCTCCGCATTACCGATGACGGTGCTGGGCTGAATCCTGAAAAGTTAAAGGAAAAAGCAATTGAACGCGGGCTGATAACACCTGAACAGGCCTCTGTTATGTCTCGTAAGGAGGCTTATCAATTAATCTTTGCACCAGGCTTCAGTACAGCGAAATCAATTTCAAATGTCTCGGGGCGAGGAGTTGGAATGGATGTTGTTCGCACAAATATTCAGCGTTTAAAAGGTCTGATTGATATTGATTCAGAAATTGGTAAAGGTACAACGTTTACTATCAAACTCCCACTCACACTAGCAATTATCCAAGGATTACTTGTAAAAGTAGAAAGTGAGACATATGCACTGCCGCTCAGCTCGGTTATCGAAGTTGTCGCCAATGAAGAACATTCCCTCTATACGATCAACCAGCAGGAAGTAGTGCGCATCCGTCAGCAGGTGCTGCCGCTCATCCGGCTCGGCAATGTGCTGAATACGCACGCCGTAGACAGAGCTAACTGCGGTAAATATATCGTAATCGTTGGCGCAGCAGAACAGCGTGCGGGTTTAATTGTGGATGAGCTGCTTGGACAGAAGGAGATTGTTATCAAGTCGCTTGGTGCATTCCTTGGTCAGGTGCAGAGCATTGCGGGTTCGACGATTCTCGGCGACGGACGCGTAGTGATGATAATTGACACGGCCGAGCTTATAGAAAATCTGTTTAATGTGAAGGAAATGTTGGTATAGGCGACAGGAAGTTTTAAAAAGAACTGCTAATTATGAAAAAAATTCGTGCGCTGATCGCTGACGATTCGTTTTTTATGCGGAAAGTGCTGTCGCAATTGCTTACGTCAGATCCGAATATCGAGATCGTGGCCTCCGCCAAGAACGGAAAAGAAGCCGTCGAACTTGTAAAAGAGCATCAGCCGGACGTGGTAACGATGGACATCGAAATGCCCATCATGAATGGCATAGAAGCTTTAAAAACCATTATGACTGAAACTCCCGTTCCGGTCATAATGGTCAGTTCGCTCACAACGGAAGGCGCGCAATTTACAATGGACGCACTTTCAATTGGTGCTGTGGATTTTATCGCAAAGCGCCAGGGTTTTGGCAGCGGCGAAACAGACGGAATGAAAGAGGAATTGCTTGAAAAAATTCATATTGTCGCGAGCAGCTTTACCATCCGTCGCCGCATGGAACGATTGCGTCGACAGAAAACGGGTATAACTGCTGAGCCAACTGCTCCCGCAGCTCTTCTGAAAAGAGTACGTCCCCCAGCGTCTGCTGTCACGACATCCCGAACTGCAATACGTCCGCCTCACAGCCATTTTAAAATCGCTATTATAGGCGTTTCTACAGGTGGTCCGCTGGCCCTTCACCAGATAATTCCACGCCTCCCTGCCAATCTTCCCGTACCGCTGCTGATCGTGCAGCACATGCCCCCGTATTTTACAAAATCACTTTCCGACCGGCTCAACGGCGTTTCCCAGGTGGAAGTGGTCGAAGCGGCTGATGGCATGGTCTTGCAGCCGGGGCATGTTTACATCGCGCCAGGAGGCCTTCAAATGCTAATTGATGCAGGTAATAGGATACACATTAGCCAGGAAAAATATGATACGCTGTACAAGCCATCCGTGGATGTCACTGTTCGTTCGGTGGTGCAGCATTTTGGCGGGCGGGCCCTGGGCATTATTATGACGGGCATGGGGCGTGACGGAGCTGCGTCCTTAAAAGAACTTTTAGCCTCTGGCGGCTATGTGATTGCACAGAATGAGGATACGTGTGTAGTATACGGTATGCCGCGCGCTGTTGTGGAGGACGGAACAGCGAATGAAATTCACTCACTTGAAAACCTTGCCGAAGTTATTTCGGCATGCCTAGGGTGTCATTTTGTTCTGCCTGAAGTTACTCGGCCAGCCGTGCGGAATTCTTAAAAACCATTTAAAAAACTTTTGAAGCTTTTTAAATAAGTGCGTCTATAATTCGTTCTCGAGTATTGATTTAGTTTTGTGTTTTAAATAAAAGAACTATGCATCTCGAAGAATTTCACCCCGAAGAATTTAGCCGCGAAGAAGAAGAGCGCAGGCAGCAAAAGGATTTTAAAGATTTTCTCGTTGTTCGCGAAATAGCCGGCACTGCTTCGGGGATTCCCCAGAGTAGCCGCATTCCTGCAGAAATGCTAATAGACACCGGCGGGCAGGTAGAACTTTCGCATGAGCATGATACTGAGGATGAGGCATCAAAGCCAACAGTGCTTATTCACCGTGACGAACTTGATGATATAGAGAGTATCGAAGTACTCTGCACCTGCGGAAAACGCACAAATATTCGTTTTAAATACCGCGCATAATCAAAAAGCTTTTAAAACAATTGTTTCAAAAGCTTTTAATTTTT
>DASPKH010000421.1:0-2123 GCA_035628175.1 Patescibacteria group bacterium | reverse complement strand
CGCGTCACTTGGCAAACCATCCCGCCCCGCACGGCCTGTTTCTTGATAATAACCCTCAATATTTTTCGGCATGTCGGCGTGAATCACGAATCGCACATTGCTTTTATTGATGCCCATTCCAAAAGCGACTGTCGCCACGATGATGCGGATATCGTCGCGCAGGAATTCCTCCTGGTGCTGCTGGCGCGTTTGCTGGTCAAGCCCTGCGTGGTACGCCTTCGCTTTAAAACCCTTTTTAAAAAGCTTTGCGGCGAGCGATTCCGTTGCGTCGCGCGAAAGGCAGTAAATAATGCCGGAATCTTCACGGTGGTCTTCCAGGTAATCCACCATTTTTTGAAACGAATCCTGCTTTTTTTCAACGGCGTAAAAAAGATTTTCACGGTTGAAACTCGAAACAAAAATGCTCGGATTATTGAGATTTAATTTATCAAGAATATCAGCGCGTGTCTGCGCGTCAGCCGTTGCAGTAAGCGCAATAACCGGCGTTTGCGGAAAATAATTTTTTAAAAGCGCGAGCTGGCGATATTCCGGGCGAAAATCGTGTCCCCACTGCGAAATACAGTGTGCCTCATCAATCGCAAAAAGCGAAATCTCACACTTTTTTAAAAAGTTCAGGAAATGTCCGTCATTGCTGAAAAGGCGTTCCGGCGAAACGTAGAGCAGTTTTAAAGAATTATTTTTGAGCGCGTTAATCACCTCGCGCTGTTCGCCTGCATCCTGCGTGGAATTCACAAACGCCGCCGGAATTCCGTTCACGCGTAGCGCATCCACCTGGTCTTTCATCAGCGCTATCAGCGGCGACACAACGACCGTTACGCCGCCAAAAATCAGCGCCGGAATCTGGTAGCACAACGACTTCCCGCCGCCCGTCGGCATCAGCACAAAGGAATCGCAGCCTTTTAAAACGTTGGCAATAATCGCCTGCTGTTCATGGCGGAATGCGTCGTAGCCAAATTTTTCTTTTAAAATGAGTTCAGGAGAAAGCATGTATAGTTTTGAGTTTTGAGTTTTGAGTTTTTAAACTATGACGTATAAACTTACATGTGAACGTTTAGCAATTTGAATTTCCATCAAAAACAAAGAAGGCAATCCTTTCAAAAAGAATTGCCTTCAAACATCTAAATCATTATTTAGAAACTACGCATTTCTGTACTGGCGTAAAAACTCCAGTCTGTCCTGTAATTGTGCAATGGGTACAAGCAGCTTGTCTTTACCAAAAATCGCCGCCTCGCGGTCTTCAAAAACAAGTTCATAGTCTTTGCTCATCACAATTGCTTCCTCCGGACAAACTTCTTCACAGAAACCGCAGTAGATGCAGCGAAGCATGTTAATCTCGAAAAGCTCTGGATAGCGCTCTTTGTCTTTTGTTGTTTCTCCTGCCTGTACTTCGATCGCAATTGCAGGACATACACGTGAGCAGAGGCCACAGGCTACGCAGCGCTCGCCTTCCTCTTCCATTACCAGTACAGGACGGCCACGATACGAACCTTCAGGAATCCACTTTTCTTCAGGATACTGGCGTGTCACTGCTGGCTTGAACATCTGACGGAAAGTCAGACTCAGGCCGCGAACCACTTCCGGCAGATAGAGTTTTTCCCAAAATGAAAGTCTTTTAGACTCGGTATTTCCTTTAATATTCATAATCTTTTAAAAAGTAGAAATCTTATTTTGTAAAATAATCCCAGAGCGCCATTCCTACACCGGTTAAGATAATATTCGCAAGAGCCAGCGGCAGCAAGACTTTCCAGCCAAGAGCCATAAGCTGATCGTAGCGGAATCGTGGAGTTGACCAGCGGATCCATATAAATACAAATACGAAAAACACGGTTTTGGTAAGGAATGAACCGACCTGTAATAAGACGAGTGGTAGTGAACCTTCCTGTAATCCTAGCATTTCTGGTAAGAATGGAACCTGCCAGCCACCGAAGAAAAGGGTCGCAATAATTGCTGACGTAGCAAGCATGTTTGAGTATTCAGCCAGGTAGAAAAGTCCGAATTTCATACCAGAATATTCTGTGTGATAACCACCTACGAGTTCCGGTTCTGCTTCGGCAAGGTCAAATGGCGCGCGGTTCAATTCTGCAAGTGAGGCAACAAAAAAGATAATAAAGCCAAGTGGCTGA
>DASPKH010000420.1:0-3225 GCA_035628175.1 Patescibacteria group bacterium | reverse complement strand
CGTCAGAATCGCCTTGCTCTGTCATTTTCACGATCATGTTGAAGGTGTCTTTGGCGAGCTTGTTCATGCCTGTGTAACTGCGGCGCAAACGCTTTTCAGCGATCTGGAAGATGGAGGCTTCAGCGCGGTCAATTTCTTCCAGCGCATCGCTTGTATCGTCGTAGCAGTTCTGAACGATCTTGCTTGCTGTATTAATAAGCGAGCGTTTTAAATAGCGCTCCTGCACAATCCGTGCATGGTGTTCAATATTAGCGGCTGTTGGGGTGTTGTTATTGATCTCAGTAAGGTAATATGCTCCGCCTACGAATTCAAGTAAACCACGGCGGCGAAGCTCTTCGGCAAGTGTGATATAATCCGCTGAAATACCGCGCTCAAACATATTTAAAATCACTTCATAAATCTTCCGGTGTGCTTCCCGATAAAAGCTGTCTACTTCGAGTATCTCCACGACTTTTGCAATCGCTGATCTGTCAAGCATCATTGCCCCGAGCACTGCCATTTCTGCTTCATTGGAGTGAGGCGGCATTTTGCCCGCAGCTGATTCTATCGGCAGTACCTGTGCGTTCGCCTGGGCGTTGCGCCCTCCTCCGCCAATCATTTTGTGAAGCGGGTACGAACTGTCGTTTTGATTAATAATATTTGCCACGTACTCTCAATTTTTTACGTTTTTAAAACGCTTTTTAAAACTTTTTGTCGGTGCTTTTTGAGGTAATTTTGCAGTTTCCAAATTAGTGAAATTAATTTTGGAAAAAAGCCCCAGTATTAAACAACTTTTGCACTATGTTTTCCACATCTACAGTGTTGCAATTGCCATGCCAACCGATTTGTTCGTAAAGTTTTCTTCTTAAAGCGTTTTCTTCTCTTTATTAGCTGCTGTACGAAATTAACAAAAAAAAGAGGTAATCCAACTGATAAATCAATTGAATAACCTCTTTTTAAAAATTTTTCTTTTACAGACTATGCTACTACCGGCTCGGCAACTGCCTGCGCATCCGTAGTTTCACTTGGCTTGCGTTCACGAATTGCTTTCTCTACGCGGCGAAGCGCTTCTTCGATATTTTCAACAGAAGTCGCATAGGAGAAGCGGATAAATCCTTCGCCATGCGCACCAAATGCCGTTCCGCTTAAACACGCAACACCAGCTTCGTACAGTAAGAAGTCTGCACACTCCTGCGACGTCATGCCCGTGCCCTCAATATTCGGGAATACATAGAATGCTCCTTTTGGCGTGTGGCAGCGGAAACCCGGGATTTTATTCAGGCCATTCACGATCACATCACGGCGGCGTTTGAATTCTTTAATAAATGGCTCGACATACTCAAGCGTTCTGTCGTGAAGCGCTTCGATACCCGCGATCTGCGAGAAGCTTGATGTACAGCTTGTGCAATTTGTCTGTAGCTTTGCAACAATTTTTGCAACATGTTCCGGCATTAATCCATACCCCAATCTCCAGCCCGTCATCGCAAATGTTTTTGAAAAACCATCAAGGATGATCGTGCGCTCTTTCATACCTTCAAACTGCGTAATACTGGTGTGCTCAAATCCATCATACGTAATCTGCGAATAGATCTCATCCGAAAGCACGATAATATCATTTTTAATAGCAAGTTCGGCAATTCCTTTTAAATCATCATATGTCAAAATTCCACCCGTCGGGTTTTGCGGCGTATTGATGATAAGCATTTTCGTTTTTGGCGTAATAAGAGCTTCAAGGTCAGCAAGGTCAAATCGGAATTCTTTCTCTTCTTTTAAAGCCAGCGGAACAGGTTTTGCACCAAGGAAATTGATAACAGATTCGTAGATCGGGAAGCCAGGATTTGGATAGATCACCTCATCGCCTTCGTTCACCACTGCCATCATCGCAAAAAACATGATCGGCTTTGCGCCCGGCGTGAACACAACTTCGTTTGCATTCCACATGTCATAGCCGCGCGTTTTGTTGATATAGTCAGCAATTGCCTGGCGAGCCTCAGGTAGACCCGCTGCGGGGCCGTAATGCGTAAAACCATCATCCAGCGCTTTTTTTGCTGCTTCGATAATATTTGGTGGCGTGTCAAAATCAGGTTCACCGATCTCAAGGTGAACGATATTTTTGCCTTGTGCTTCGAGTGCACGCGCGCGAACAAGTACTTCAAATGCGGTTTCTGTTCCAAGACGGCTGATGCGGTCTGCTATCTGCATTACTCTCTCCTTTTGTATATAATTTTTAAAAATCTGTATTCATTTTAAGTGCTTTTAAAAAGCTGCACGTATGGATGTGGCAAAAATAACAAAAGCGGACAAATTACTGCCCGCTTTCTTCGTAAAAATTACTTTTTAAAGGAAATTCTTTTGTAGAAGAACCTCTTTTAAAAACCGGCTCTTACGATGCCATTTCTACATTAGTCTTTTTTTTTACGTGTTCAATAGCAATGGTGCGTTTTGCATCTTCGTCATCATCATCGAACGTCATGGTGACGGTATAGCGATCTTCCGGAAGGGTTTCTCCGGCATTTTCCGGCCATTCCACGAGCTTTATTGCATCAAATGAATGCATACACTCGTCAAAGCCAATCTCCTGAAGTTCCTTGAGCGATTTGATCCGGTAGAGGTCCACGTGATAAATAGTGATCTCGTGATCATCTTCAAATTTTCCGAAATACTGGTTCATAATGCTAAAGGTCGGGCTTGTCACGAGGCCGCTTACGTGAAAATGCTCACATATTCCCTTTACAAATTCAGTTTTTCCGGCGCCGAGATCACCATACAGCGCTACCATGTCTCCACGCTTCAGGCGTTCGGCAAATTTTTTACCCAAATCGAACGTTTCGTCTTCAGTTTGAGAAATATATGTCTCAATCTCCATTTCTTTCTATTGCAAGACCAACATCAGTTGTTTTAAACGTGCCCCGGCTTATTGCTTCGGCTCCATCACCACTACCGGCAGAATCATTTCTTCAAGCGATATACCGCCGTGCTGAAAGCTGTCACGGTAGCGCTGTACGTAATGATTATAATCCGTTGGATATACGAAATAATAATCTTCTTTTGCTATGATACAATTTCCCGTGACGCCTGTCTGTGGCAGCCTATATTCATCGGGATTTTTCACATACATCGAATTTTTGCCTTCCGCCTTCACATTCCGACCAAATTTA
Source organism: Patescibacteria group bacterium (assembly GCA_035628175.1). Classification (GTDB taxonomy): domain Bacteria; phylum Bacteroidota; class Ignavibacteria; order Kapaibacteriales; family DASPKH01; genus DASPKH01. The sequence continues at coordinate 88 of DASPKH010000420.1, read as the reverse complement.
AAACGCAAACATGTTGTCGTTTCCCTGTCTCCCAGTGCTTTTACAGCACGCATACAACGAATTGCACCGTGATCTGTTGTTAGCACTA
>DASPKH010000419.1:0-8558 GCA_035628175.1 Patescibacteria group bacterium | reverse complement strand
GAACGAAAATCTCTGGACAGACAACCAAGTGAATAATGCCACTGCAACCCGTCCTAAAAACAAAAACCTCGTGGGTGATGGAAAGTTTGACCAGCCTGACTTTCCTTCCGCCTTAGAACTTTCCGTCGGACGCATTGATTTTTTTAAAATGACCAAGTTTTTAAAAACCGAAACGGACCTTTTAAAAGCATACTTTCAGAGGAATCACCTGTTCAGAACAGGGGCGCTTCAGATTCCACAACGTGGGCTGATTGACGATAACTTTGGCCCATTCAGCAACGGGATGCAGGGCGGAGGCAGATATGTCGAGAGTTTTGCAACCACGGCATGGCGCTCATGGACTCCGCTTATTAGCTACTCTAAAATTGTAGAGACTGATTATGTAAATACCCTGGATACGGCATCATTTCTTTGGTCATACGGGTGTGGCAGCGGAGGCTATCAGTCGGCTGGTGGTATTGGTACAACAGAAGTTTTTGTGCAAAATTCTATCAATACAATTTTCACTTCCCTTTTCGGCTCGTATTTCGGCGATTGGGACAGCGATAATAATTTCCTGAGAGCGCCGCTCTGTGCTACGCCCGGCGCTCTTACCAGCGTTTGGGCAGGGCGCCCGCACTGGTTTTTCCATCGTATGGGATTGGGCGAATATATAGGTCACTCGGCACTTTTATCACAGAATAGCAGTGGGCAAAAAGATTCCAGATCATACCTCTCTACATGGTTTATCAACAGTGAAAATCCGGAAGGTCTTTGGTATAGTAATAATGCGCAGGGCGTCCACATGGCACTTATGGGCGATCCGACACTTGTTATGCAGCCTGTTTCACGTAATACTGCTTTTAAAAATCTAACAACAGCAATTCAGGGAGATCGCGCAATTATTTCATGGGATATAACAGATGAATCGCTCATTTCAGGCTACTTTATTTACCGCGCTAAAGAAAAAAACGGGCCATTTACGCGGCTCAATAGCGAAGCTTTAAAAATGCCCCAGTACATTGATTCTACCTCACCTAATATCGTTAATTTCTATACTGTCCGCGCTGTGAAATTGCAAAGCTCTCCTAGCGGATCATATTATACCAGTATAGCGGATGCGTCGAGTGATTCTGTTTTCATTTATCCGACGAGCGTTGCCGGGGAAGATATAAATTTAAAAAACATAACTATTGTGCCAAATCCTGCACGCGATTATGCAGATATTTCTTTTAAAAGCAGTGCTTTCGAAAAAACAGATATTACGATTATGGATGTCGCCGGACGTGAAGTTTTAAAACTATATTCAGGAATACCGGAAGCGGGCGGGATTTCGATCAGCTGGAGTCTGATTGACGCAAATAGGATTCGTGTACCTGCGGGAATATATTTCATAAGAATCGCTAGTGGGAAGAATATTACAATGAACAAAGTGGTTGTGATTGGCGGATAGGCAACAGTGAATGGTTTAAAAAGGTTATTATAGATTTTTTAAAGCCTGCTTGCGGTGTTATCTGCATTCCATTTTTCACTTAAGCTGAAATGTCAACTTCTCAAAAAAAACAAAGGGCAGGTTAAAAAAAACCTGCCCTCTCACGCTCCGGTCATCGCCAGCAATTAAAACTTCACACTAAAGCCAAGCGTTGGCAGGATAGGCAGCATGTAGATTTCGCGCATTTCCAGTGCAAGCGTTTCACGGTTGATCCGGTAGTTTTCGCTAATTACATTCTTGCGGTTGTACACATTTATGACATCGAGATAGATGCTCCAGTCAAGGTCAAACCAGTTGGCATAGGTTGTAGCACGGATGTCTAAGCGGTGATAATCCGGTAAACGGTGCCTGTTGATATTTTCATCGCCACCGCGATCTACGTCAAAGATCACATTGCCGCGAAAATCCGTTTCAAGGCGTGGCTCGCGCTGGCCGGTTTCCTGATTTACTACTTCTATCACACGCGGGCGTAGCCCTACAGCGCGTGTCCACGGGAAACCTGAGCCGTATGTCCAGGTCGTATTAAGTTCAAGCCAGGAATTCACCTTCCAGCCACCTACAAGATTCAGATTATGCCTTCGGTCAAAATTAAACGGTATAGTAATATTATCCCGGTAGCGGTTAGCCCATGCCAGCGAATACGAAAGCCACCCATAGAATGGGCTATTGCCGACAGTTTGGATCTTCTGTAGCATAAATTCTATCCCAAATGCTTCACCTGTGGCATTGTTTACCGGGATAGATGTAAGTGAGTCAGATTCAAAAGCCTCCGGTGGAGTCCACCCTTCGCGTTTTTTTGGGTCCCGGCCAGGAATTCGCTGCACACGGTAGCTTGTACCGCGTAGCTTTTCCTGCAGGATTAAATCATTGAACCCCTTATAATAGCCCTCGGCGCGGATCTGCCATTCTGTAGTCAGCATCCGTTCTATTCCAAGGATAGAATGTGTCGCTTTTTCAGCTCTCAGATCAGCAATTCTCGGCGAAGTGAAATCAAAGAAAACCTGCCTGTCTACCAGCTTTTCATAGCCCGGCGACTGATAATACACTCCCCATGCTCCGCGAATAGTAGTAATATCATCAATAGCATACGACGCAGAGATACGCGGGGCAATATAGGCCTTATCTATAATTTTAAAATAGTCAAAACGCACGCCCGGCTGAAAGGAAAGCTTATCAAAAAGCCGGATGTTATCCTGAATATATCCACCCGCACGGAAATATGTTGTGTCAGAACCAAACGATTCAGGAATTGCCGGAATACGGGGATTTGCCTCACGTAAGGCTTTAAAAGCAGAATCCAGTTTTATATTAAAACTCACCCCGGTTGTGATTAGATCAAAATTTCCGCCGAATTCTATCGTGTGCATTTTCGAGTAACGCCAGGTATTATCAGTCCTAAAGGAATTTTTCTGAAGAGTGAAGGACGTACCGCCTTCCACGCTGAAAAGCTGGGGGACATCGCGCCCTAAAGCCCGAAGTGAGTCGGCCAGCCGCCGATACTCTTCCTGTGTGATCTGGTCGCCAAAGATCGCCTGACTACCACCGGAACCGCCAAAATCATTGGCTCCCTGGTTTTTATAGTACGAAATTGTATTTGTGGTAAGGAATTTTTCTGACGGCGTCCAAAGCCACGTGGCTCCGATCACATCATTAAAGGATTCATCACGGAGGCTAATACTGTCTGCCTGCTCGCGATCACGACCACTCGTCAGTTCTGTATTATCGCGGCTGGTAATACCGTTGATATAGATTTTGTGCTTAGGGTGCGGCTGCAAAGTGACTTTTGCCTGTAGGTCTGTAAAATTCGGAAGTGCCACATCGCCCTCCACAGCGCCCGTTGATTTTAAAAGCGGCGCGGCGATCAGGTCATAGTATGTACGGCGCGTAGAAACAATCCACGAGCTGTTCCAGAATGGCAGAGCGCCTTCAAAAACAAGGTTTGCATTAGTCACGCTCGCATTAATTTTCCCATTAAAATATCCGCTGTCGCGTGCGCCCTCTCGGTTTGTAATATCGAGCACAGCTGAAAGGCGGTCTGTGTAACGTGCGGGGAAGCCACCGGTGATCAGCGTAATATCGCTAACAGTTTCAGGATTGAACATCGAAATAAAGCCATATAAACGATATGGATTAAACAGTTCGATATTATCCATCATGATTAGGTTCTGATCAGGTCCCGAACCACGAATAATCAACTGCGAGGAAAAATCGTTGGCCGCAATTACACCAGGTAAACCCTGTAGAGACCGCATCACGTCCTCAGCCGCACCCGGACGGTATTTTGACTCGCGCGGATCTACCGTTGTCACGCTTGTACGCGTATCCGTCTGCTCCTGACGCCTGCGATTAGCAAAAACCTGTACCTCATCAGTACTTACAGCCGATTCTTTCAAAGAGAATTCTACTCTCGCTGTTTCATTTGTGCGAATAGTAATAGAGCGTGTAGCCGTTTCGTAGCCAAGGCTGCGTGCCTCCACAGTTTGATTGCCGACCGGCACATTTGATATGCGGAAAGTCCCGTCTGTACGCACCACCGCTCCCAAGCGCGTTCCCCGCACTGTAACGGTGGCTCCAGGCATAGCACTGCCACCAGTGGTTTTTACTGTTCCCTCTACCGTGCCTGCCTGCGCAAAAGCTGCTGTGATCGTACAAGCAAAAAGGAAAAATGCTGTCTTTAAAACATGTATCATACTATACTGGAATTTTCCTGTAATAACCCGCTGACCTTTTAAAACGATACGCTTACAACGTTTTTTAACAAATCTAAGTTTTTAAAAACTGATTTTAAAAGGTTTACAGCAATACGATTTTGCCCGCGATATAGTTTTTAAAAACTTGTTTAAACACGCGATTTTCCACAAGAAAAAACCGGAAGCTGTTTTACAAATGCTTCCGGTAATTTCTTTAAAGCATCAAAGAAAAAAATTATCGTTTCAACGCACGTATCGCACTTTTGATCATTTTATCAAAATGTGGTTTGTTTTTTTTATCACGCGGATCGAGTACCGTCGCACCACTTTTGAAAATCATAAATGGATCGTAGCGCAGGGCTATAAGGCCGGACTCATTATCGCGGAGTCTAATCGGTGGCTGGAGCTTCATATGCAGATTTGACGTGGCATCACTATAGAACGTGAAATCCTCAGTCGCGCCGTTTTTAAAAACACGGCCTTCAACAATTACCGTTGCCCGCCCATTTTCTAAAAAATCCCTGTAATTTGTGTCGCCCGAAACCATGTGCACATCACTCTCGCTCAGTTTGTGGATATCCAGCTTAACAGCATCATATTTCCCCGGCTGAACAGGCTGTGCAGTGAGTGCGTAGGCCGTATCGGCACCTGCCACAAGGATCATCGGCGTGCTTTTAAACGTGCGGCCTTTATCTGTGGAATCTGATTCTATCTCATGAAGTTTGATGCGACTAACAATAGTGCGAATACGGGTGATTTGCAGCGAGTCGGCTGTTTCACCCTGTACAGAAGCTATCTCGCCCTTCGACGATGAGCGACTTACTGTTGATTCCGAAAAATCACCAATCATTTTCAGTTGTGCCCCTGGAATAACGTCCACCATTGCATCCCCCCGCTCCGAACATCCGCCCCATATAACGGTCATCACGGCAAGCGCTACGATCCCCAAAAAATTCCGCATAGCATTACCTCCCATTAAGTACAACATTCTTTTTAAAGCTATCCCTTCAGCCATACAGACGCACTCACAGTGCTCATGGTTTAAAGCAAAACTGCATCAAAATATTTATTTACAAAGACTTAGGAAAATACTTCTCTATTGTATGTTCAGGTGGTAATAATAGTTTTAATCATGTAAAAAAAAAGGAAGCAGTTTTTAAAAACTGCTTCCGTCTGCACTTCTCTTAAAAAGAGTTTTAAAGAGATTATTTCTTTAACGCTTTGATCGCATTTTTGATCATATTATCAATATGCGATTCGTTTTTACTGTCGCGTGGATCCAGAATCTGCTGACCGGTTTTAAAAATCATCAGCGGATCATAGCGCAGGGCCACAGTAGCGGTTGTACCTTCGCTGATCGTAAGCGCAGGCTGAATATTCAGGTTCAGGTTGGCAGTTGCATCGCTGCGGTATGTGAAATTTTCAGGAGTGCCGTTTTTATAAAGAATGCCTTCGATCACAAACGTAGCGCGGTCAGGCTGCGTGAAATAACGAAAGTTTGTGTCATTGGCAACATTATTTGCCTCACTTGAGCTAAGCTTGTGAAATTCAAATTTCACCTTATCATATGTGCCGGCCGGGATTGCCTGCGTTGTTACAACATAGCTTGTATCGGCGCGCGCCGTAAGGATCACTGGCTGGCTTTTAAAATCACGGTCACCGGTGGAATCTTCCTTATCGCGGTGAAGTTTGATGCGGCTGATGAGCGTACGAACTGCGGTAATTCTGAGTGAATCTACGGTCGCGCCCTCAGAAAAGCCAATATCACCACCACTTTTTAAGGTTGTACCAGAAACATGTGCGGTGGACATTTCACTTGTAAGCCGAAGCTGCGGCTGGGAAGAATTCACATCAGTCGTGCTTTCAGAGCATGCGCCAAGAGAAAGAGAAGCAGCAAGCGCTGTAATGGCAAAATATTTCTTCATAAATTTTTCCTTTTAAAAACTGTGAAATACCCGTATTTTAAAAACTTCATGTATTTTTGAATTCCGCGTCTGGGGATAGACACGCATTTGTGTTATACAGTTTAATCCCGCAAAATGTTTCTTCAAATATAATTTAAAAAAGGTACAAAATTCATGCAATCACGTTATAAAAGTTATCAGACCATTGAACGGTTAGGTGATGTGGTCGGCCAGGAAGTGACACTCCGCGGCTGGGTAGACAACCTCACCGGGAAAGGGAAATTACAGTTTTTAAAACTCCGCGATGGCACGGGTATTTGCCAGTGCGTGGTTTTTAAAGGAAATGTAAGCGAGGAGCTTTTCGAAGATGTGAAGCGCCTCACGCAGGAATCCTCCGTGATGGTGACGGGTACTATTCGCGCTGAGGAGCGTGCGCCAGGTGGCTATGAAATGGACGTGACCGATGTGAAAATTATTCAGCTTGTGCCTGTAGAGGACGCGTATCCGATCACACCAAAAGAGCACAGCACGCAGTTTCTCATGGAGCATCGCCACTTGTGGTTGCGCTCTTCTCGCCAGCACGCTATCATGCGGGTTCGCGCAGCAGTGGTGAAGGCTATCCGTGATTTCTTTGATGCTCATGGTTTTAAACTTGCTGATTCGCCAATTCTCACACCGAATGCGTGCGAAGGAACGTCCACACTTTTTGAAACAAAGTATTTTGATCTTGGCAATGCGTATCTCACGCAGTCGGGGCAATTATACGCAGAGGCCTCGGCTATGGCACTGGGACGCGTTTACACATTCGGCCCGACCTTCCGTGCCGAACGCTCGAAAACACGCCGCCACCTGACGGAATTCTGGATGGTCGAGCCGGAAATGGCGTTCTTTGATTTGAATGACGATATGGACCTTGCGGAAGATTTTGTGGAATACATTGTGCAGTTCGTTTTAAAAACATGCCAGAAAGAACTCGCAACGCTTGGCCGTGATGTGAGCAAACTGGAAGCAATCCGCCGTCCGTTCTACCGCATGAGCTACACGGAAGCAGTTGATATTTTGAATAAAAAAGGCGTAAGGCTGAACAAAAAGCAGCCGGACGGTACGGAAATCCAGATTGACTTCCCGTGGGGCGAGGACTTCGGGGCGCCGCAGGAAGAGCGCATCATGGAAGATTTCGACAAGCCGTGTATCATTCATCGCTACCCGACCGAAGTAAAAGCATTCTACATGAAGCGCGACCCGGAAAACCCGAAAGTCGTTCTCGCGATGGACATGTTGGCTCCTGAAGGTGCAGGCGAAATCATCGGTGGCAGCCAGCGCGAAGACGACTACGACGCGCTTCTTCAGCGCATCCAGCACGAGGATCTGCCGGTCGAAGCATTCCAGTGGTATCTCGACTTGCGCAAATACGGTTCGGTGCCGCACAGCGGATTTGGTTTAGGTTTGGAGCGTACGGTGAAGTGGATTACGGGCGCCGAGCATATTCGTGAGACGAATCCATATCCGCGTATGATTTATAGAATTGTGCCGTAAGGGTTTTTAAAGTTTTAAAGCCGGTTTTTTAAAAGAACCGGCTTTTTCGTTTTTAAAAGATTACTGGTAATCAATATAATAAAACGCTATGCCTGCAAGCGGCTTCTATACATACTCACCACCGACCGGATATTTCTCTTCATACAAAGTCATCGTGTGATAGCCCTTTGTATTGATTTCTCCAATTTCGCAAACAGGGATTACAACAGAATATTCTGAACGTGGCGCAATCTGGAGTGAATCATTCGTTTTTAAAAAGTTTGTTTTTAAAATATCTCTTCCGTCAAAGTGTACTCTGTAAGCAGAATTTAGATAAAGCTTATTGTTTTTAAAGGATATTGCCGGGATTTTTATAGGATGATTATGTGTATTGCGGTATACAAGTGAAATTTCAATCGGCGAATTTTCAGGGGATAATCTATTTTGCGGTTTTATAAAAAACGGGTGTTCTTTTAAAATGCTGTCAATTCGCGCTTCCTCTTCAAGCGGCCGAACACGCTGATTTGTCCCGGTAATTATCTTCCCTTCATCATCAAAACTCAGTATCCAGATATTGAAATTGCCCCTGGTATCGGTATATTCTTCGCGCGGGCACGCTACATTTCGCCCGTTTTTCCACGTAAAATTAATGTGGTCACCGGGTTTATAATTACCCCAGACAGCTTTTCTGACGGTAAGAACTCCACTTCCATAATCATACTTTTCGTCGTTCCACTTCCCAATTTTACTCAAATCCGCAATAACAATGATTTCAGATTCGCGCACGAGCTCTTCCAGCTCAATCTGTACTTCAAGAGCTGAGGTTTTAAAGGCGCAAAGAAAAAGCAGTAAACCGATTATTTTTTTCATAATTTTTTATGTTGCCGAGTTAGTTTTGCAATAGAGCATTTGATGCACAAAAAAGTTACATCACCACTTTTTAAAACAAACTATGGAAATCGCCAGAAAATCATTTTT
>DASPKH010000418.1:0-15729 GCA_035628175.1 Patescibacteria group bacterium | reverse complement strand
GAAATTGTTGAAATTCGTACCCGGTGATTTTTAAAGTCCAGATTTTAGTGTTTGATCAAAAGCGTTTTTAAAAATTGGTTTAAAGCATTTATGAAATATCTGCATTACTTTTTTTGCTTTACTATTGCCGCGTCCGTGCTTGGAGGCTGCAGCATGATCCCGAGCATTACGCGAACGGAAGAAGATATTTATACTATCACCGAACGCGATACAACAGTAAACCAGCAGGTGCGCAATGCGCCCGGCGACCGCGATAATGGCGTGATCTATCCGTCGTCACGCACCACGGAAACAGCACACACAATCATACAGCGCGACAGCGTAGTAACCCGCGAATACCCGAATTTTATCCGTATGGGACTTTTTGAAAGTGTGGGAATGATCGGTACGGCGCGCGCTGAGCGAGAACGGATTCCGGCCGGCGCCTTTGGGCTGTTTTATGATTTAAAAACGCTACTAAATATTTCGTATCTTTTTGATGATGCAAAAAAGAATCAGCCTCCGGATGTACCTCTTTTCAGCGGTGCAATGTACCGTTTTGGTATTGCTGAGTGGCGTCTTCGATGGTTTCGCGATGCGGAAAACTGGACTGTAGGAACGCATGGCTATGAGATCCTACTTCCATCCAATCAGCCGGAGGAAGCGCTGCATTCGGCACTACCGATTTACCTCCGTAAGCGCTATTATCTGCGCGATAAGATCCCGTATATTACGGTAACGCCATCGGTTGGCCTCGGCTTTTTGGGTTCACAATATATTAATCTCTCCACGTCGCTTGACATCGGCTCGATTGGCGGGTTAAACTTGCGCACCTACCTCGGCTATGCTCTTGGGCAAAATGCTGCCAATACTGCGTTCGTAACGGGTACAGAATATGAGGCCTCCGGACGTACCTCCAATTTTGCATATTTCGGTCTTGGCGTTTCCGTGCTGGACTTTTTAAACAGACCGGAGGAAACCGAGCGCGAGTGGAAAGACCACGAACATTCATCGTGGAATATTGGGCTTTTTCAATTTTCACTTATCGGCACAGGTGCAGACACATCAGCCTTCCAGGAGGAGCGTCAGCCAGGATCTGCTACGCCACTTATCTCGGGATTTATTGGGCGTTTTGCCCCGGCATCGGTAGCGCTACCTTTTTATAACAATCGCTTTTACGCGGGGACATCGCTTTTAAATGTGGTTTTTCTCGGTCGAAGCGCATGGGGCATCGGAATTCTGCCTATACGCTTTGGCTACTGGCAGCCGCTGATCGAAGATGAACTAACAACAGAACCCTTTATTGAATACAATTATTACCCGTCGTCATTTTTTCATCTCGGCAATCGCGTGAACTTGAGGATTACCGATCAGATCAACCTCAATGTGAGCCTTGGCTATGCATCAGGAAGCACAGTGAGTGATGACATTTTCGGCACCGATTTTACGTCAAATTTTGGTAATCCGACGTCATTCAGCAGCGCATATTTCGGTATTGGCATCAGCCTGAGCGACAGGATATTCCTACCCCAGGAATTACGCTATAACCGCTAAGAGGGTTTTAAACAATGAAAAGATCTTTACAAAACATCCTTATTACCTCGTTCTGTGCGATGTTTATAAGTTCATGTTATGTGCCGGATATGTCATTTATTACGGATCTGTCATCGCCATATATTTTTACGCTGAACAAAAATTCGGACATGCGGCTTGGCGGTTATATCTTGTCCGATCTTGATTCAGTAGATATTATTTCCGACAAATCTGTAAAGCTCTTTGGCGGCGGAAAAATAATCCTTGGCACATACCGGCAAACGCAGTTCACCGCGGAACTTCACACAAGTGTGCTACGTGGCGACGGGCTGCGGTTCATTTTGCGCAGCAATCCCGATATAAATAATCACGCAAAAGCGCTACAATTTGACTACACGCGTGGCGGCTCGCGGCTTTTCAAAGGCAAGACGCAGCTGCTGGAAAGCAATGTGGCCGTACGGCTCAATGCGCCGGAGAAAATCCGCATCACGCATTATGCTGACATGCTGCGTGTTGAGATTGGCTGCGACCGTGTTTTTGAAACGCGTGTGAGCGATCCGGCCACTGAATACATCACTATTGAGTCGCTGCCTGGAACAGAAGTACTTTTTAGCAGCATCATTCTTGAGCGCACACTGCCATCGAAGTACTTTATTGCGATGCCAAACCTCGAATAGTTTGAAAAAACGAAGCAGAATTCTTTAAGAACAACTTTTTAAAAAGCTTTTTTGAAATGAAGAATATTATCATCACCGGTGCGGGCCCTGTTGGTTCGCTTTTGGCTGTGTATCTTGCAAAGCGTGGCTACAATATCCACATCCTAGAGCGCCGCCCGGATATGCGCATGACAGCGATCCAGGCCGGGCGCTCTATCAATCTTGCGCTATCACATCGTGGCTGGCGGGGTTTAAAAGGCGCCGGGGTGCAGGAAGCGATTGAGAAAATTTCCATCCCTATGCGCGGCCGCATGGTGCATGATGAAGCAGGCAACCAGAATTTTATGCCCTATGGGAAAGAAGGCCAAGCAATCTATTCTGTATCTCGCCGCGAGATCAACGTAGAGCTGATGAACTGTGCGGAGGCTTTTGAAAATGTGCGCATCAGCTTTAATGAACGCTGCGTGGACGTGGATCTTGAAACTGCAACTGCAACAACGGAAAATGTGGAAACCGGAGAACGTTCTGTATTTAAAGCAGACTATATTATTGGCGCCGATGGCGCGTACTCGGCTATACGCGAAAAAATGCAGAAGACTGATAGGTTTAATTTCTCGCAGGATTACCTCGAGCACGGGTATAAAGAGCTCACAATTCCCGCAGGGGAAGGTGGGGAATTCCTCATCGAAAAAAATGCGCTTCACATCTGGCCGCGTCACCAATATATGTTGATCGCATTGCCGAATATTGACGGAAGCTTTACTTGTACGCTTTTTTTTCCGTTTGAGGGCAATCCTTCGTTCGCTTCTTTAAAAACTGATGAGCAGATCAAGGAGTTTTTACAAAGAGAATTTGCCGATATTATCCCACTGAACCCGAATATTTTAAAAGAATTCCGCGATAATCCGACTTCCTCACTTGTCACCACCAAATGTTTCCCATGGTCTTTTAAAGATAAAGTGTGTCTAATCGGCGATGCTGCTCATGCCGTTGTGCCGTTCTATGGCCAGGGAATGAATGCCGGATTCGAAGATTGTATAATATTCGACACAATGCTCGAAAAGCACGGCGATGACTGGGGAGCACTTTTTAAAGACTTTGAAACAGAGCGCAAACCAAGCGCAGATGCCATTGCAGAGCTTGCGAAATATAATTTTATAGAGATGCGGGACAAGGTTGCTGACAAAGAATTCCTGTTAAAAAGAAAAATTGAATCAAGGATTTACGAGCGTTATCCCGCGAAATTCACACCTTTGTACACAATGGTGACTTTTAGCCACATGCCGTATGCGGATGCACTGCGTATCAGCCGTGAGCAGGATAGGAAGATTGCTCAAATTATGATGATGCCTAATATAGATATTGCATGGAATACGGATGAAATAATACCACTGATCGACAGGCACTTTAAAAATGTACCGGATCGTGTTGTACCATCGTAGGCTTTGAAAGCCCGCATAAAAACAGCGTTTGCATAATCTTTCCAAAGAAAATGCAAGCCTTTTTTTTGTTTATGCCCTCTCCCCTTTTGTACATTGTGGAATCTTGGCTTCAGGAAAAAACTTTCATCAAAGTAGCCTTTTTAAAAATTGGCACGATGTTGGTTTGAGTGTGGATAACTTTAAAAACAAGGATGTTTTTTACCACATTTTATATTTCACTACGTACGGAGACATATTATGCCATCCGCAATTTCCAGCGGCGCCCGTATCCGAGGCAACGCATCAGCTGACAATGCGTACAACGCTCTCGAAGCGTCTAACCGCAACATTGCAACACGCCAGCTTCGCCTTTCTACAGGCAAGCGTATCAACTCTGCTTCTGATGACGTTGCAGGTTACATCACCGCACGCTCTTTGGGTGCGCGTACTAAATCACTTAATGCTGCTCTCGGCGCTATCGGAGATGCAGGTAGTGTGACGAACATCGCACAGGACGGTCTTGACAACATCAACTCTCTTCTTACACAGATCAAAGATGCAGCAGCTTCTGCTTCTTCAGGATCACTCGGTACAGATGAGAAAGTAGCTCTTGCTCAGTCAGCATATCGCCTGGCTCAGCAGATTCAGACTGTTGTTGATTCTACTGTCTTTGGTGGTCAGCAGCTGCTCGGTGGTGCGTTCTCGGCTGACTTCGTAATCGGTTCGACAGCTTCAAACACGCTTTTGACAGTTGGAGTGGATTTAGCGACTGCGACGAACAGCACGTTTGCTTTTGACCTCAGAGCTACAACTACAGGCAACTTTGGGGGTATTTCAGGACTGAACCTTTCAAGCCTGAGCAGTGTATCGTCAACTGATCTTGGTATCTTTAGTGCTGCGAATATCAAAACAACATTAGCAAGCGTAAACGATGCACTTGAGAATGTAAACAGCACTGCTGCATACCTTGGTGGTGTTTCAGGTCGTCTGACTTCACAGGAAGATGTTTTGAAATCGCAGGTCACAAACTATAATGCAGCGCTATCCAGAATTGAAGATGCAGACGTAGCAAAAGAGCAGCTTGAGCTTTCACGGGCTCAGTTCCTCCAGCAGGCTTCGATCACTTCTCTTTCCCAGGCTAACCAGGCGCCGCAGGCATTTCTCCAGCTTATTGGTGGAAGATAATCTCTACGGTTTCCGGCAGATTTTTAAAAGGCGGATTTTGTCCGCCTTTTGTATTTTAAAATTTAGATTATACGATTTCATACAGAACAGGTTTTGACGGACTGGCATCGCTTTCCAGCGATGAGATCTGGAGATTGAGCAGATATTCTCCGTCATCGATATTATCCGGAACATAGATGAGTTCGGTAATGGTAGCAGTGGAGCGAGGAGTTTCAGGATATTGCCAGAAAATATGATGCGACTGCAGAAGCCCCCCATCTTCCTCACGATCAACTGAGGGAAAATCAACAAGCAAATGTTCTACTCCAAAAGAAAGGATTTCTTTCATAGCATCCGGCGAGATATAGATGGGATTGGTACCTGAATATTTTTTCGACTTTTTAAAAGGTTCATTGGGTAATGTGCGAATAATCAGTGCGCGGCATTCCTTTAAAAAAGGTCTGTTTTTAAAAGATTCTATGAGAGACTCTTTCGTAATGATGCTATCAGCACCGGAAACTTCAGGATAAATAGTAATGAGCCTCGCAAAAAAATGAAACTCTTTTAAAGAATCATAGATCGTGATGCGCTCGCGCGAAATATGACCGATGCACTCGGTATGCGTGCCATTGCCATGGGGCGAAAGCGTAATGGTTTCACAATTACATGCACCACCTTCTGACACCGAGCCAACAAAACTTCCCATGCGGAATGGCTCAAAAGTAGGCTCGGCAAGATAAAAGGCATTGACTCCGGCAGCTGAATTGCGGACAGGAAGTGAGATGTCGATTGGTTTTAGAAGGTCAATTTCACGCTGAATGTTTTTAAAAAGAACTGTTGCTTTCATAATTTAATAAGGAATTTTAAAACGCAAGTTACGTGGAATTACGAAAAAAAGAATAATTATTATACATTTTTCTTTTTTTTCTAAAGTTTATTTTTCTAGTGCCGAAATATTAGACATAACATAAAACATGGCAGGACGCCGGTTTTCTTTTTTATAGTTTAAATGGTACATGGAGGATCATTATGGCAACCGCAATTTCCAGTGGCGCCCGCATTAGGGGCAACGCATCAGCTGACAATGCGTACAATGCTCTCGAAGCATCTAACCGCAACATCGCAACACGCCAGCTTCGCCTTTCTACAGGCAAGCGCATTAACTCTGCTTCTGATGACGTTGCAGGTTACATCACCGCACGCTCTTTGGGTGCGCGTACTAAATCACTTAATGCTGCTCTCGGTGCTGTAGGAGATGCAGGTAGTGTGACGAACATCGCACAGGACGGTCTTGACAACATCAACTCTCTTCTTACACAGATCAAGGATGCAGCAGCTTCTGCTTCTTCAGGATCACTCGGTACAGATGAGAAAGTAGCTCTTGCTCAGTCAGCATATCGCCTGGCTCAGCAGATTCAGACTGTTGTTGATACTACTGTCTTCGGTGGCCAGCAGCTGCTCGGTGGTGCGTTTTCTTCTGACTTCGTAATCGGTTCGAATGCTGCAAACACATTGCTTACAGTAGGAGTGGATTTAGCGACTGCGACAAACAGCACATTCGCCTTTGACTTAAGAGCGACAAGCGCTAGCAGCTTTGCCGGTATTTCAGGACTGAACCTTTCAAGCCTGAGCAGTGTATCGTCAACTGACCTTGGTATCTTCAGCGCTGCGAATATCAAAACAACATTAGCAAGTGTAAACGACGCACTTGAGAATGTAAACAGCACTGCATCATATCTTGGAGGGGTAGCAGGACGTCTTACTTCACAGGAAGATTTGCTGAAATCGCAGATCACAAACTATAATGCAGCGCTATCCAGAATTGAAGATGCAGACGTAGCAAAAGAGCAGCTTGAGCTTTCACGGGCTCAGTTCCTCCAGCAGGCTTCGATCACTTCTCTTTCCCAGGCTAACCAGGCGCCGCAAACATTTTTACAGCTCTTGCGTTAAGAGTACTGTAAAGTGATGATTACAGGAAGGCAGCTTTTAAAAACTGCCTTCCTCTTTTTAAAAGTTAAAACTTTTAAAAGCTTTTACAGGAAGAAGTTTTTAAAAGTTTTAAAAACTATAATTTGATATTACCAACCATTCAACGGGTTTCGAATATGTCAGCAGTGGCACAACAATTAGCAGCAAGGAAGCTGTATGGCGGTAGTGAAACATCTGCGCCTTCGTATATGGCACAGGAGGTAATGTTGTGGAGTCCCGAGAAGATCATTCTAAAAACGTATGATTTTTTTATCGTCAGCTGCAAGCGCCGCGACGTTGTAAAAATGAATAAAGCGCTTCTTCATTTGATGGAATCGCTTAATTTTGAATATAAAGAAGAATCAACACGCCTTTACCGCCTGTATGAATATTGCCAAAAGTGTATTTTTCAGCGGCAATATGATGAAGCGCTCCAGATCGTTGAGGGGCTTCGCCAGGCGTGGGCAAAAGGCTTTCAGCTCGAGTGATTCTTTTTAAAAATTGTTTTTTAAAAGGAAAGTAAAAGTATGTCAAGTGTTTCCGGTACATCTTCGGTACAGGCTGATTCCTCTATTCAGCAGATGCTCGATGCATACAGGAAAACCCTACAGGGCCCTGTAAAGACGCTTAAGGATAATCAGACCAAGGCAGAGAAACGCCAGGTCTTTTTTAACGGCCTGCGTTCGCGCCTCGAAACGTTGACGAATCATACGAAATCATTCCAGGAAGCTGATGCTGCATCAAAGTTTTCAACGCGGAAAATTACCTCGTCTGATACAAGCGTTCTAACTGTATCCGCTACTGGAACAGCCAATGTTGGCGTTGGTTCTGTAAGAGTTGAACGGCTGGCTAGCAACGATATTCTGATTTCAGACAGGAAAAATCTTGCAGATACCTTCGGGATTACAGCTGGTTCTAAAAGCTTTGATATCAATGTCAATGGTACTGCAAAGACAGTATCAGTTCTCTTTGACGGGACGGAAACAAACGAATCGGCGATGCAAAAAATATCGGCTGCCATCAATGGCACTGCCGATATTGGTGTTACCGGTGGATTTATCAAGGATACTTCCACTACTGGACGCCTTACGATGACGTCTAAAATAAGTGGTGCAGATAATTCTATTACATTCACCGATACCGATGGAGTCCTAGCACAGCTTGGCATTACAAATGCTTTAAACGCTGATCCGTCAAATCGCACAACTTCGACGTCAACGTCAGCTGGTTTTAAAAAAGCAGTAGCATCTGATCTAAATGCAAAACTGGACGTAAACGGTGTAGAGGTCTTACGTGGTACGAATACGATTGACGACGTAATACAGGGCGTAACACTCACACTTTTAAAACCACAGCAGGTAACTGATCCGGACGTCACACTGACAACCAGCGCTGATGTAGACAAGCTAACATCAAATATCAAGCCAATGCTTGATGCCTTCAATGACCTGATGAAGTTCGTCAAGCAGGAAATGGGCAGTTCAGTGAAAGGTGATTCCGCTGTACGCAGTTTATATTCTAAGCTACGCAGCGTAAGCGGCCAGGAAGTGACTTCTGCGGAGGAAGGAAATCCAAAGTATCTTTCCGGGATGGGTCTCAAGATCGGAACGGACGGAACTCTTTCAATTGGTGACAAAACCGTACTGGAAGATCTTTTAAAAAGTGATCCGAAGAAAATTTCTGATCTCTTCACATCCAGTGACGGCTTCGCTGCGAAGACCGCTGATGCTGTAAAAGGAATGCTTGGCGATGAGGGGCTTGTAGCATCACGGACGACATCGCTCCGTTCGCAGATCCAGACTACTATGAAGCGCACGCAGGAAGTGGAAACCCGCATTAATAAACGTGTAGAAATGATGCGTAAAGAGTATGAAACGTTACAAAAACTCTTTACTCAGGCAAACAACCAGATGTCGCTTATTAATAACTTTTCCTATTTTTAATTTTTAAAGCACATCTTTAAAAAAAAGAGTATACTCCACATAAATATGCTGGATAAACATTTATGATTACTCCAATCCAAAACACAACTGCTATTCTCCAGACAAAGCCAATAGTACAGGTCAAAACGGAGATCGGCGATAGCGAGCATCCCTCAGCAGGTGGCCTGAAAGCAGACGTAAAGGATATGGCTGCAAAGCAGGAAGTACTCCCAGCCGCGAACCGCCCGAGTGGCAAGCAGGGTAAAGGCGCAACTGTTGAGTTTGATATCCTGGCCGAAAAGATCAAGTCGTTTCTTGAACTAGACAATGTCCATATTCAGTTTTCAAGAGATGAGGAGTCCAGTAAGATGGTTTTAAAACTTATAGATACCGAGACAAAAGAAGTAATTCGGCAGATCCCCGAGGAAACTGTTCTGGAAATTGCAAGGTTTATCTCTAAGAAACTTGACCAGGGATACCTGACTGATGCAAAAGTCTGAAGCTTTTAAAGAGCTTTTTCAATCCACGATTGAGATCACACAGGAGATTATTGAGATCCTAGCAAGTACGGAAGCTTTATCAGCAGAGGAGCTTGAGGAATTAGAAAATTTGTACAGTGAACGTGGTGAAAAATTAGACGAATTCAACAGCTGGTACTCAACGCCAGAGGCGCTGGCTGAAATAGGACAGGAGAAAGACTTTTGGAATGAACAGTTTTTAAAACTGAGAGAGACAGAGCACTTCGCTTTTGAAATTTTAAAACATCGTACACGTGATACAAAAGAGAGCCTGCGCACAATGATGCAGAGCAAATCAGTATTTCTGTATACAAAAAAATAAAATTACGGCAATGGCTATAAACCCGGTAAATAGAAATAACGCTGCACAAAATATTAGTGGTACACAGGCAAAACGCCAGGCGCCGGCAGCACAGGATTCGACTCCTGTAAAGCGTGGCGACTCGCTGGAGCTTTCTGCCGAAGTACGCGCGCTTCGCGAATCCGGTGATGTGAACCGCATCCAGACGAAGATAGCTAACGGTTTTTATAACCGCCCTGACATCATCGGCCGAACTGCTGAAAAACTTTTACAAGACCTTGACTCCGGCACTGAATCATAATCTTTTTTTAAAAGATATTATTTGCTATATTGCAGCAAAAATCAGAGGATTCATGTCAAGATCGCTAAATCGTGTAACATTAATAGGAAACGTAGGCAAAGACCCCGATGTAAGTTTCACGCAGGGCGGCATACCTGTTGCCCGATTGAGCCTCGCTACCTCCGAATCATGGAAAGACCGTGAAGGCCATGTGCAGGAGCATACAGACTGGCACTTTGTAGTGCTATGGCGCGGCCTTGCTGAAATTGCGCAGAAATATGTGCGCAAAGGTTCTAAAATTTACGTTGAAGGAAAGCTAAAAACACGCTCGTACGAGGAAAAAGACGGTACGCGCAAATACGTGACGGAGATCGTCGCTGAAAATGTTCTTCTGCTGGACAGGCAACAGAGCTCCGAACAGCAAGCGGCCTCCTCCACTCAAAACAGTCCGGCAGCAGCATCTGAAATGGCGTCAAACCCATATGGCACTTCTGACGACGATATTCCGTTTTAAATAACGGGCGTACATTTGCTAAAAATTCCATAATTTTAAAGCCCTTTTAAAAAAGGGCTTTTTTTGTAGTACCGGATACCTTTTATATGGACCCTCAGCGTTCAAAAGAAATTAAAGTTGGCATAGTCACTATCGTCGGCATCGTGCTTCTTATCCTGGGAATCTCTCTGGGGAAAGGTATGATCTCCAGCTCGAAACATACGATCATAATGCGTTTTCCAAGTTCTGCAGGTCTCGAAGCTACTGCTCCCGTTACCATCAACGGTGTCAAACGCGGAACAGTGGAAACAGTAAAGCCTGACCGCGGGAGCGTACTTGTTACGGCATCGCTTGACGATATTTCTGACATAAAGCGTGATGCAACGGCAATGATCTCCATGCTGGAAATTATTGGCGGGAAAAAAGTGGAAATCCTGCCCGGAACAGCGCCCGCTCAATTTGATACTAAGCAGGAGATGCCGGGCGTGGCTGCCGCAGATATTTCCGAGCTTATCGCTACAGTCAGTCAGATTGGCGCACAGGCTAAAGTACTTTTAGGCAAGCTAGATACAACGATGACCGGCGTCAACGAACTTTTTGCTGACGGAAAGATGGTTCGGCAGGTTCGTACTGTCGTTGACAACACGGAAGAATTAACGACCAATCTCAATTCACTCGTAAAAGACAATCGCTTGCAACTTCAGATGGCTGTTCGCGATCTCAATGTCCTTTTAAAAGACCTTCGCGCAGCTGTAAACGTAAACGCTCCGAATATCGAGAAGCTCGTCAATAACCTCAATACAACTGTAACGAAAGTTGATGGCTTATTAGTGAAAACAGACCGAACGCTCGACGGAGCAGAGCATCTTGTCAGCGACGTTCGGGGCATTATCGGCGACGTAAAAAATGGCAAAGGCGCTGTTTCAAAGTTGGTGTATGACGAGCAATTTGCCAAAAAGCTGGATGTAACCATCAATGAACTGAACCTGTTGCTTAATAGCATCCGGAAAAATGGCATCAATGTAAATGCTGAAGTCGGACATAAGCCGTAAGATTTTTTTAAACCTAAAATTTTCCTTTAAAAGCTTTTCCTTATTAAAAATGTCGACACGACCAACTCCCGTAACAGAAGAAATTTCGACCTACCTCAACCAGTATTTTTCTGCTGAGGATGATTTTTTAAAAAGCCTGAAAAGGGAAGCTGCTGGTGCAAAGATCCCCGAGATCTGTATATCACCGGAACAAGGTGCTTTCTTACAAGTGTTTTTAAAAGCTATGGGCGCAAGATACGTGCTGGAAATCGGCTCACTTGCGGGCTATTCAGCGATAACGATGGCGCGCGCTTTGCCAGAAGACGGTAAACTTATCGCGCTGGAGCTACGTCCTGAATATGCAGAATTTATCCGCCGCAAAGCTGCTGAGGCGGACCTTGGCCACAAAATCGAGGTTCACTCGGGCGATGCAAAAGAGTTTTTAAAAGATTTTAAACCTGAATTTCCATTTGACTTCGTTTTTATTGATGCAGATAAGCGCAGCTACGTGGAGTATCTGGCTCTCACGCTTCCGCTCGTACGCATAGGCGGAGTAATAGCAGGCGACAATGCCCTTGCATGGGGCGAAGTAGGCCGCGAAAACCCAAGCTCGAAGGAAGTCCGCGAAATCCAGGAATTTAACAAAGCATTATTTTCTCACCCTCAACTTCAGGTGTGTATGGTTCCAGTTGGCGACGGCATGGCGATGGGTTTTAAAAAAGCATAATCAACAAACATACACATGAATTTTCCTTTGTGCCGGATTCTCTTTCCGGCTCTGCTTCTCTGCGCACTTATTTCCTGCCGTGGCGTTCGCCCACCGCAAAATTTCGGCGACGACGATTCGCGTGTGCCGCGCGATACTATGCCACTGCTCATCAAAACAACCTCCATTGATTCCGTCAATACGCAGCATCTTCGTACCGACATCTGGAAGATTGAATCAAATGATTATCCGCAGGAAATCCGCCTGTATGCTCGCGTTTTCGACTCGACAGGAAGTTTCGTGACAAATATGGCGATGCCGTATGCGCCAAATAATAATTACTGGACGAGGATTCATGAGACTTTAAAAAGGCGGGCAGTTGACATTGACAGCTTTTCTGTGCGTGAATTCGGGGAAAACGACTCGATCCCCTACTCTATTATGCTCACGGTAGATTATTCCGGTTCAATGAATGGCGTTTTAGAAGAGATACACGAAGGCACAGAAATTTTCATCAATTTAAAAAAAGATTACGACCGCATCGGGATTTCCACTTTTAATAAGGATTACCTCGTAAAAGTACCGATGCAAACATCAAAAACCGAGCTTTTACAACGCTTTCGCGATACACGCGAGGCGGGTTTTGGTATGTATTCGGGAATGTATAATGCAATTGATTCTTCGGTAAAAATTTTAAAAGACCAGCCGCCTGGAATGCCGCGTGTGCTTGTGATCTTTACAGATGGCGAGGACAATTATTCGACCGCCCGCGCCGGGGATATTTTTAAAATTGCAAAAGAGGCGGATGTTCATATTTTCAGTGTTGGCTTTGGCTACACTAATGATACCACGTTACAAAATCTGGCACATTACACTGGTGGACGCTTCTACCGCGCACAGACAAAAGACCAGTTGATCGCGATTTTTAAAGATATTTACCGGAGTTTGCGCAGCTTTTATCTTGTAAGCTACCGGCCACCTATCTATGATGGCAAACACGAAGTACGACTTGCTGTGAAGGCGCCACGCCGCGATGATACGCTTTTTGCGAACGGGCAGTATGACGCAAGCTCGCTTACGCCATTTACGCTTGAGGGTTCGGCTTTTACAAAAGCAATTTTGTTTGATTTTAAAATGGCGACGATTAAGCTGGAATCTATGCCAATTATTGAGCAAATTGCCGATCAGCTGCTGCAATATCCGCGCATTCGCCTTGAAATCCAGGGACATACGGATAATATCGGCCAGGAAGCGACAAACCAGAAACTTTCTGAAGCTCGCGCACAGGCAGTTGTCGATGCGCTTGTGGCTCGCGGCATTGAGGAGAAACGGTTGCGTCCGCGTGGATTTGGTTTCTCGCAGCCAATTGCGCCGAATGATACAGAAGAGAACCGGCAGAAGAACCGGAGAACGGAGTTCAAAATAATTGCAAAGTAGTTTTTAAAACTGTTTTAAAAATATTTTTTAAAGTTTGTAGGAACAATTCATAAATTGTTCCTACTTTTGCTTTGTGTGAGGTGTGTTTTAAAAGACGCACTTTTTAAAAGAATTTGATCGAAATATGTCTGATTTTAAAAATATTTATCTCATGGATGCTGTTTATACTACCAATTTTGAGACGCTTCAATTATTCCGTCGTGGCAAGGTTCGTGATGTGTACGAACTTGAGAACTATCTTATGATGGTGGCGACTGACCGGATTTCTGCTTTTGACTGCATTATGCCTCAGCCGGTGCCAGGCAAAGGGAAAATCCTGACGGAAATTTCAAAATTCTGGTTTGACCTGACATGTGATATTGTTGAAAATCACCTTATTTCGACAGAAATTAAGGATTTCCCCAAGGAATGTCAGCCATATGCAGATGATCTAGAAGGCCGCTCAATGCTTGTAAAAAAAACCGAGCCGCTGCCGATTGAGTGCGTTGTACGCGGATACCTGGCTGGTTCGGGATGGAAGGAATACCAGCAGAGCCGAACCGTCTGTGGGATAGGCTTGCCAGAAGGTTTGCAAGAATCAGCAAAGCTGCCAGAGCCAATTTTTACACCGGCTACAAAAGCCGAAGAAGGCCATGATGAAAATATCCCCTTTGAAAAAGCCGTTGAACTGTGTGGGCGTGATGTGGCGGAAGAAGCGCGTGAAATTTCTTTAAAACTTTATACATTCGCTGCTGAATATGCCGAGCAGCGAGGTGTAATCCTTGCTGACACAAAATTCGAATTCGGCCTTCTGGGCAATGGTGAACTGATCTTAATAGATGAAGCCTTAACGCCGGACTCTTCGCGCTACTGGCTGGCATCAGAATATGCGCCAGGCAAAGCGCAGATGAATTTTGACAAGCAAGTGCTGCGTGATTACCTTGAAACGCTCGATTGGAACAAGCAGCCCCCTGCGCCGGATCTGCCGCAGGAAGTGATTGAACACACACTGGCAAAATATCGAGAGGCGCTGGATCGTATTACACGGTAGGCACAGACTGTTTTTAAACGGTGAACCGTGAATGCGTGCAACGTGTTGTAAAGAGACGCCTTTTTAAAAGAGTTTTTTTGCGCTCAGCCACTGTATTCATGCAGCTTTTTAAAAACCATATTGTTTTAAAACTTTTTGCATAATTAATATATGTTTGACGACAGAGACGAATTCGTCGTCCGTAAAAGCAATGCGGACTACATAGACTGGAGCATCCTGCTCACGACTCTCATGCTTACGACCATGGGGCTAATCTCAATTTATAGCGCGACGTATGACGTTGGTCTCAACCTTTATTTCAATAAGCAGCTTATTTTCGCGGGTGTGGGCCTTGTGGCAATGATCGCGCTGATATTTGTGCCGGAGCGCATTCTTTTTGGTTCGGCGTACATGGTGTATGGTTTTAATATTTTGCTGCTAATCGCGGTGCTTATTCCCGGTATCGGGAAGGAGGTGTACGGACAGCGGAACTGGATTGTAATAGGCCCGATAAGCTTTCAGCCATCGGAGTTAGCGAAGTTCGGAACGCTTCTTGCCACCGCCCGCTATATTTCGCAGAAGCATGTAAACCTGCGGCGGATTAGGGATCTAGGTATAGTGCTGCTGCTATCAATAGTGCCAATGGGTCTCATCATGCTGGAGCCTGATACAGGAACGGCAACTGTGTTCGGTGCGATGCTTCTTGGCGTTCTGCTGTGGGCCGGGGCAGATCTTCTTATGCTTTTTACCGTCATAGCAATTCCCTTCATTGCAATTTCAACGCTTTTCGGGCAAACCATCTTTTACATTACTCTCGGCCTATTTTCTGCCGCGGCGCTTGCTTTCCGGCGAAATATTATCCTGACATCAATCATCATCGGGCTTTTTGTGGCATCAGGCTTTTCTATGAGCTTTGTGTATAATAAAATGGCACCGCACCAGCAAAATCGCGTTCAGACCTTTATCAATCCTGATATTGACCCGCGCGGAAAAGGCTATCACGTGATCCAGTCCAAAATGGCGATCGGTTCAGGTGGTATTTTTGGCAAAGGTTTCCTCCAGGGGACACAAACGCAAATGCGTTATATCCCGAAACAGTGGACTGACTTTATTTTCTGCGTGCCAACAGAGGAATTTGGCTTTATCGGGGGGACGCTTGTGATAGGATTATTGTCAGTGCTCATAGCGCGATCCGTACGAACGGCGGGGTATTTGCGAAGTCAGTTCGGCAGTATTATGTGCGCGGGCATCGCGGCGGGTTTCCTTTTTCACATGCTGGTCAATATCGGCATGGCGCTCGGGGTTTTCCCT
>DASPKH010000417.1:0-6796 GCA_035628175.1 Patescibacteria group bacterium | reverse complement strand
TACAGGGTCGCTAGCTACCGAATTATCATGTGGTAGTTGAGTGTGAGCATGCAGTATATGCCTGGACAGCTCCGGCGTTGCGCAGCTAAACTGGTTATTCTATACATTTTTAATAACTATATGTTTACGCACAACAACAGTTTTATTTCTGCATATAGCTTATGGACTCGATCCGAACCTACATTATCTCGATCTCATATTTCAGCAATAATCCCGGCAGGCCATCAAACGAGAACTTCGCACCTTTGAGCGTATTCTTTTCCGGGTCAAGCGCGTAATTAAAAGAAGAAGTAAAGTCTGCGCCACTCAGGTTCGTTTTTTCAAACTGTGCCCCTAACATATCGCATTCATCAAAGACCGCATTGGATAGTTCCGTCGCCATAAAATCAACATCTTTCAATGAACACTTCACAAAAACTGTTTTCTGCATTTTCCGGTTTGAAAATGCTGCATAATTCAGCATACAGCTCTCAAAACTAACGCTGAAAAGGAAATCAGCACACTGGCTGAAGTCCACACCAGTCAGCTTCGAGTTTTTAAAAATCACGTTTTTCATGCCCGCGCCCCGGATTTTCATCGTTGCAAGATTACATCCTATAAACGTACAATCAGTAAAGGTGCTTTCGGCAAAATCACTCTCGGAAAAATTGCAGTTTTTAAAAATACACTGTTCAAACTCACGCTTTGGGGCTGACTTTCCAGTAAAAACTATATCATCAAATGTTTTTTTAAAATGAGACTGCTGCATTGTTATTGAATTAATAAAAGTATTGAAATGATAATTACTGCTTAAAAGGACTACGGAACTTATAGAATATTACTGCAGTGTTACATAAGTTCTAACCTTTTTATCATAATTTTCGGGACAACCAATGAAAGAATTAAAAGATCTTGATGACCTGCTCTACCACGAGATCCAAGTGCTATGGAGCGCCGAGAAACTCCTGCTGACAGGCATTCCGCGCATGATCGAAAAAGCTACGGACGAATCGCTGAAAGCCGCCCTTACACAACACCTCGCTGAAACAGAAGTTCACAAGCAGCGCTTGGAGGAGTGTGCAAAGCATTTTGGCATAGACCCCGATGGCGACGGTAATCCGGCAATGAAAGGCCTTATAGCAGAAGGCGAAAAAGCAATGCACAAAGACGCGACGCCGGAAACAATGGATGCAACGCTTATCGCCGGTGCGCAAAAGATTGAGCACTACGAGATTTCGGGTTATGGTACGGCGGCGCACCTGGCCGAAAGCCGCGGCTTTACCTTTGTGGCCGACCTTTTAAAGCAAACGCTGCAAGAAGAACAGGCTACCGATACAAAGCTGAACAATCTCGCCAAAAGCGTCGTAAACCCGAAAGCCCAGGAAAATTATTCCCCGGCGCAGTAGCTTACGAATAAGCAAAAGGCTGTTTTTAAACAGCCTTTTGCTTTTAAAAGATTACACTCTAACTTACCGTCTTTTAAAAACCTTACAACAAAACGCTCGCGCGTTCATCCAGTATTTTTGGCAGAATTTCCCGCAGCCCGCCGAAATCGCCATTGCTCAACATAACGACAACATCACCGTTCTCAACTGTTTTTAAAAGACATTCGCCGATCAGCTCTCCCCATTCATTTCCACGGCCATGCTGTACCGGAACTGCATACGCGACCTTTCCA
Organism: Patescibacteria group bacterium; assembly: GCA_035628175.1. Classification (GTDB taxonomy): domain Bacteria; phylum Bacteroidota; class Ignavibacteria; order Kapaibacteriales; family DASPKH01; genus DASPKH01. The sequence goes on along the minus strand of DASPKH010000417.1, from coordinate 5,139 downwards.
CTGCGGCGGACGTGGCGGGCGATAGCTTCAGTGTCGAGACGTTCGCTGTCGGAATAGCGTTCCGGCCTATTGAGCGCGCCAATCATCACCACTTCCGCATCCGTAAAGCAATCTTCAAGGTCTTTTTGGAAGATATTGCGCGTTGTTGTGTTAGAACGGGGTTCGAAGCACGCAACGATCCGGCGCCCGGGATAATTCTGCTTTATGGCGGCAAGTGTTTCGCGGATGGCCGTCGGGTGATGCCCGAAGTCATCAATGAGCGTAATACCATTCGTCTCTTTCAGCACTTCCATTCTGCGCTTCGGCGGCAGGTATTTCGGCAGCCCGACTTTTAAAAGCTCTACGTCAGCGCCAGCGTGGAGAGCACATGCAATTGCTGCTACAGCATTTTTTAAATTATGCTCGCCAGCCATCGGCAGGTGAAATTCACCAATAATCTGCTCTTCTCTTTTTAAAAGGAAATCCGTTCCTGTCGGCGTGTAGCGGATATCTACAGCACGCCAGTCCGCTGCCGAACTAATGCCAAACGTCTCAACTTTTGTTGGAACGCCTTCTGCCACATTATGTGAATTTTCTTCATCCGCTGCGATCAGCAGAACGCCATTCTGCGGGATAATGCGGGCAAAATGCCGGAAGGTGCGTTTTACATCTTCGAGCGAATGAAAAATATCGGCATGGTCAAATTCAATATTATTAATGACCGCAATATCCGGGCTATAGTGAAGGAATTTGCTGCGCTTGTCAAAAAAAGCAGAATCATATTCATCACCCTCGCTTACAAAAAATCCTGATTTCGTATTGTTCCGGTGCTCCGGCACAGCGCGGCAGCTCTGGGTAAAATTGCGCGGAACGCCGCCGATGAGATACCCGGGTTCTAAACCGGCACTTTCAAAGAGCCAGGCAGTGAGTGATGCTGTCGTTGTTTTTCCATGCGTACCGGCGATCACCACTGAAGTATTGCGACCGATAAGGTACGTGCGGATGATCTCCGGCATGGCAATAAGGGTCATGTGTTCGTTCAGAGCGTACTCCAGCGCAGGGTTTCCACGGGCTATCGCATTGCCGACAACGATAACGTCCGGCTGTGTTTTGATAATATCATCCGGTGAATAACCCTCTGTATAGACAATCCCATTTTCTTTTAAATAATCGCTCATGGGCGGATAAACCTGGTGATCAGCGCCATAGACGGTGTAGCCAAGTTTCGCAAGCGCAGCGGCCACGCTGCCCATTGCCGTACCGGCAATACCGAGAAAGTAAAAGCTTTGCATTAATGTAGATATTGGTTTTTAAAATTCACACATGATAGTTTTTAAAAATAGCATTTTTTTAAAAACCGTTCCTGAAAAAAACAAAAAAGCCGGAAGTTTTAAAAACTTTCCGGCGTGCAAATACTCTTAAAAAAAAAATCACTCATACCTGTTGAACTTATACTCCTGCGTGAGTACGAGCGGATTTTTCTGCACCCACGACGTAAAGCGCTGAAATTCCGCCCTGTTTGCCAGTGCCCATTTTTTAAAATCATCAGGTGCACCACGGTGTAGAAGCCAATAATTATATGCCTGGAAAACCCCAGCCTTCAGCATTTCCGCGTGGCGCTCAAACAGGATGTTCGGGTGCATTTCGCCGTAGCTTTCAGCTTCCCATTGTTTTAAAAACTCTGCGCGAAGGCGGCTTATCATTTCAAGGTCTGTCGGTGGATTTTCCTGCAGGAGCGGTCGCACGGCATCAGTCATGGCCGTTTCGTAGACCAGCTCAAACGGCTGGCGTGTGGGGTCACCGCCGGAAATAATCGTACGCTGGCGGCTGAATTTTAACAGGCCGGTTGAGTCCGGGCCCGAGGCAAGCGCTGATTTATAAATTTCGAACAGGAGTTCGCTTATTTCAGCTGAACGTTTCGTGTCCGGCTCCAGGTTTAAAAAAAGCTCGCCATAGATGAGTGCCCATATTTTCTCACGTGTTTTTGCGTGAAAGCGCGCTGCCCAGTAATAATTAGAAGCAAACTGCGGTTCGGCGCTGATACCGTTTTCCCAGTACATCACGGCCTGCCCAAAGTCATGGCGCGACATTTCGACTGTGCCAAGTTCCATAAAGAGCCGGCCTGAATTTGGGAATTTTTTTAAACCTTCCTGGTACGTAAAAACTGCATTCTCCTGCTCGCCAAGGTAATCATAGCAGTTGCCTAAAAGCTGGTAGTAGCGCGGGTCGGAATCCTGAGCAGAGGTGATCGTTTTAAAAATGTCCGAGGCTGCGCGATAATCCTGCTTTAAATACAGCGCAAAGGCTTTTTCGTATTTGTAGAGCGTACTGGCCGGTTCGTTTAAAAGCAGGTTATCAAAAATAGCGATTGCTTCGTCGTATTTACCCTCATCTATTTTTTTAACGCCCTCTGCCGCACGGTCCTGCTGTGGTACCAACTGTTGTTTGGGAGGCGTGCTTCTAGGCTTTTGCTTTTGTGCATAAACACTGCCCGTAGTAAGAATTACGCCGACAGAAAGTGTCAGCAAAAGTGTACGTACATTCTTCATATTTTTAAAAACGAATGGCGGAATTGTGATGTTACCGTTATACAACGCATGTCGACGCAGTTTCTTTTTTATAAAACGGTAAAAAAGTAGTATTTTAAACAAGATGCGCGCCAGCAAATGCTATGCCGCAATTTTAAAAAGTGATTTTTGTTTTTAAAAAGCAAATTCTTTACAAAGGTACATGTTCCTAATAGACAATATACTTGTTGATGACGACATCATTTCACAGCCGTTTTTATGCGACCTAAAGGCGTGTCGCGGCGCATGCTGTACGCTGGAAGGGGGTATGGGAGCTCCCCTTTTGGACGAGGAAGTGCCCCTTTTAAAAAAATCTATCCGTGCAGTCATGAAGTATTTGCCGGAGCGCTCGCGGAAAATTCTTTTGAACGAAAGCAATGCGGTTGAGGGCAGTGCGGGTGATTATTATACAACATGTATCGATAATGCAGCATGCACATTCGTTTACTACGAAGGAGGAATTGCCAAATGCGCAATTGAAAAGGCATATTTTGCAGGCGAAAACCCCGAATTCCGCAAACCCCTTTCGTGTCATTTATTTCCTATTCGCAAGGCAGATTTTGGTGGCACATATATTCATTACCAGAAGTTTGAGGAATGTGAGCCCGCACTTGACTTTGGCGAGGAAAAAGACATGCGAATATATGAACTGACAAAAGATGCGCTCGTGCGTGCTTATGGCGAAGAATGGTACGCAAAGTTGGAAGCGTACGCTTTAAAAGAACGTGAAGAAGAGATAAAAGCCATACGAGGTGTGCGATGAAACTCTCAATGAGCCTCAATACGTCGCTCATGCAAACGCTTACACCGCAGCAGATCCAGTATTTAAAGCTGCTGCAATTGCCTGTTTTGCAACTTGAGCAGCACATCCGGCAAGAGCTGGAGGAAAACCCAATGCTAGAAGAAGGCGATGACTTTGGAAGTGATGATATTTCTCTTGCAGAGGTGGAAATTCATGAGAGTGCGCCTACTCAGACGACTGATTTCCAGCAAGAAGCCACGCAACCGGAGCTAAATGTCGGAAGCCTTGAAAATGGTGAGTCGTATGGCAGTGACCTTTTTGAAGATTACACGGAATCGCGCGAAATTACTGACAACGAAAAAGACCCTTTCGAATACTACGACATGGCATGGGAAGATTCGAGCGAAACGAAGAAAAAGGACACAGATGATGACGGCGACGATTACGGCTTTCAGTATAAAGCCCCTGTTTCCTTTATCGAGGACCTTACACACCAGTTTGTCTTGCTCAATCTCACTGAGGAAGAGCGCATTGCAGGCGATCACATTCTTGGCAATATTGATTCTGACGGGTATCTGCGCCGTGACATAAAAGAAATCCTTGATGAAATTAATACAGAGATCGCCGAGGAAAATATCGCTCGCCAGCATGAATATGCGGAAGCGGCTATCAGCGGTGGCAGTTTTTTGCAGGGCAGCGATGGGTATAATCCGGCGCGCGACTACGCATTGATTGATTTTAACGAAGACGAAGAAATTGAGATCGTTCCAAAACATTTTAAAAAGAACGGTTCTACCGAAAATGGTTCGGGCGAATTTTTAAAACCCATTACAACCGAGCAGCTCGAAGAAGTTTTAAAAAAGATACAGGCACTCGAGCCGCCAGGTATTGGCGCACGTACGATACAGGAATGCCTGCTTGTGCAGCTTGATGCTATTCAGAAGCCAAATGCCGCTCAAAAACTCGCCCGCGAAGTGATCGCAAAATGCTATGATGCATTTGCAATGAAGCATTACAATGAAATTGCCAAACAGCTCAATATCGAACTGGACTATCTCCGCGAGGCGCTTGATGCCATCCGACGTTTAAATCCTAAACCTGGCGGCGGTGCGGCAGGACACGAACACAATACGGTCATCCCTGACTTTGTAGTAGAGCGTGACGAAGACGGCGATGATTTTATCGTAAACCTCAACGACAGCCGCGTTCCGCCTGTAAAGGTCAGCGCTGCCTACGAACGCCTGCGTAAGTCCGCCCGCAAAAAGCAATTTAGCAAGGAAGCGCGCGACTGGCTTCGCAAGAAAAACGAAGACGCGAAATTCCTCATACAGGCGATTCGACAACGCAAAATGACCATGCTAAAAGTGATGACGGCAATCGTGGAGCTGCAAAAAGACTTTTTTAAAAATGGCCAGAGCGGACACAAACCGCTTATCTACAAAGATGTTGCTGAAGCCACAGGACTCGACATTTCCACCATTTCGCGCATTGTGAACGGAAAATATGTGCAGACTGAATTTGGCACCTTTGAGCTGCGCTACTTCTTCAGCGAGTCGCTCTCTAATGACGAAGGTGAGGAAATCTCTACGCGCATCATCAAGCAGAAAATAAAGGAAATGATAGACAAGGAGCCAAAAGGCAAACCGCTCAGCGACGACAAGCTCGCCAAGGATTTAAAAGCGTTTGGCTATAATGTTGCGCGGAGGACGGTGGCGAAATACCGTGAGCAGTTGCGGATCCCGGTGGCGAGATTAAGGAAGGAGCTGTAGGATGTTGAAGAAAATTTGCTAGAAGCTATGCAGACCAAAACTCAAAGTTATAAAAATCAACATGTTGGAAGTCTTAGAAACT
>DASPKH010000416.1:0-7386 GCA_035628175.1 Patescibacteria group bacterium | reverse complement strand
CGTATTTCCTACGAGCACCCGTTTTTCACAATGGAGCAAGAGGAACTGCTTGGCACGCAGGAGCGCAAAGGGCAGCTCGACATCTGGCTCGACGGAGAGCTACTTAAAATTGACAAATGGCAGTTTGTGCCGGTACTTTTTGAAACAGCGTTCGGCATGGGCGATTCGGTTGAACCGGTGAAGGTTGGCGATATTAGCCTGCGCGGGAAAATTGACCGTATCGAGATTTTGGGTAATGAACACGATGGTTTTAAATTTTTGATTGCTGATTATAAAAGCTCGGCTAGCGCGGTTCCGACGATTGGAGATTTGCGGAGCGGACAGGCGTTTCAGGTGCCGCTGTATCTTGCAGCCGCGCAGGATTTTCTCGAAAAATGCTATGGCATTGAGGCGACTCCAGCGGGTGGCGCGTACTATATTTTCAATCCGCGCTTCGACAAAAAGTCGAAAAAATATGATGCCGCAAAGCCATTTCTCGTTCCTCAGTCGCTTAAGGACTCAATTGGTGCGCGTGGGCACCATACGTGGCTAAAGGACGAAAGCGAACTTTTTAACTCCATTGAGACCGTCGGCGCGAGCGCCGAAGCCATTGCCTTTAAAATGGGCGAAGGCGAATATTTTGCTGAGCCGTCGCACGACAAACACTGCCAGCAGTGCTCGTACGCGTCTGTATGCCGCATCCGCGAGGTGAATGTGAGCGATAATGAGACCGAGCGAACCGAAGAGGAAAGTTAATCGTTTGTAGTTTGATGTAAAATTTGATATTTTGCTTTTTCAAAGACTTTTAAAATTGTTTTTAAAAGTCTTTGTAGTTTTACGGTGATTTTTTAAAAATATCCTTTTTAAAAGTGTCATTGCGAGAAGCGGTCTTCCGACGAAGCAATCGCGAAGACTTCGGACGCGTCATGTAGTGTTTGCGATTGCCGCGTCGTAGAAGACTGCTCCTCGCAATGACGGGCGCGGATATTTTTAAAAACCCGAACTTTTAAAAAACCATTTTAAAAGAACAATTACGAAAAAAAATAAAGGTGGAAGCATGGCTCAACGCCAGCAAGGCAGCGGAAAATCAACAGCAAAATCAAGCACAAAATCAACAGGGCGTTCTTCTGCAAAATCAGGCGTAAAAAGCGCTACGTCGGCGCGCCAAACGGTGAAGAATGAAACTGCATTGAAAAAAATAGAGAAAACAGAAATTGTAACAAGGAAGAGCAGGGCAGACGCGCCGCGCGAACTGACATCGGAGCAGGTGCGCTGGCACTGCCCAGAAAGTATCTTTAACTTTGATACGACGAAGGAAATCGGCCCGCTGAATACAATTGTCGGGCAGCACCGCGCGATGGAATCGTTGCGCTTGGGTGCAGGGATTAAATCACCGGGCTTTAACGTATTCGTGTCAGGACTTTCGGGAACAGGACGGCTGACGACCATTGAGGCAATACTGGCGGAAGTGACAAAGTCGTGCCCTCCGACATTTGATTACTGCTACGTGTATAATTTCTGCGACCCTGATAAGCCACGGCTTTTAAAATTCCCGCAGGGACGTGGCCACGAATTTGAAAAAGCGATGGATGAGGCGATCTCATTTATTCGCCGCAGGATTCCGCAACTTTTTGAGGAAGAGGGTTTTCAAAAGTCGCGCCAGGAAATTATTCAGACTTTCCATGAAAAGGAAAAGGATATTCTGCGTGAATTTGATGAAAAAATCCGCCCGAGCGGTTTTGCTCTTGGCCAGATTGAGGATGAACGGGGAACGCCGCAGCCGGAGATTTTCCCGATTATTAATGATAAGCCAACTTCAATAAATGACCTCGATGAGCTGGTTTCAAAAAAGAAGATTTCCGATAAAAAAGTTGAGGAGCTGAAACAGCAGTATAAGCAATTCCGCCAGCAGCTTTTTGAACTGGCGAAGGTCGGCATGAAAATCATGCAGGAATACCGTAAGGCTGTCGCTGAGCATGACCGCGCGGCTACTGCGCTGCTTGTGGACGGTTTCCTCGATGATTTGTATGAGCGTTTCCCGTTTGACCGTGTGCTCTCGTATCTGATCGAAGTGAAAAAAGATATCCTTGACAATATTCAGCTTTTCAGCCCGGGAGCGCAGCAGGACACGCAGGGTTCGCAGGAAAATAGTGATGCAAGCAGTGCGAGCGAAAGTGCGCTTGAAAAGTTTGGCAAGTATGCGGTAAATGTTATCCTGGATAATTCCGGGACAGACTGCGCGCCGGTTGTGGTGGAAACAACGCCTTCATTTGTTAATCTTTTCGGAACAATTGAGCGGAAAGTCGATACGCGTGGTTCTTTAAAAACGGATTTTCGCAATATCAAAGCAGGTTCGATTTTAAAAGCAGACCAAGGATATTTAATTGTGAATGCGATAGATGTGCTGAATGAGCCGGGCGTGTGGCCAGTTTTAAAACGCGCACTGCTGTACGGAAAGCTGGAAATACAAGCGTGGGATAATTTCCAGGGTGCGCAGCGACATTTAAAACCGGAGCCAATCGAGCTGAATGTGAAAGTGCTGATGATTGGCGACTCGCACCTCTATCACTGGCTGTATTTCCGCGAGGAAGATTTTAAAAAGATGTTTAAAATCAACGCGGAATTTGACTACGAAGCAGACCTGACCGATGAAATTATCATCAGCTACGCGCATTTTATTCACAAAATCTGCGAGGAAGAGCATCTTCCGCATTTTGACCGGAGCGGCGTGGCAGCTGTTGTGGAATGGGCTGTGCGCCATACGGATAATCAGCGCAGGATTTCACTAAAATTCAGCGATGTGGCTGACGTTCTTCGCGAAACGGCATTTTATGCGCAGAAGATGGGAGCCGCAGTGATTTCCCGCCGTGAAGTGGAATACGCGCTTATTGAGCGCCGCCATAGAAATAATCTCTTAAGCGAAAAAATTCGCAATCATATTGTAGACGGTATTTTGCTTGTGGATACGGAAGGCGAGCGTGTCGGGCAAATAAATGGTCTGACGGTGTATTCGACGGGCGTAGTTTCCTTTGGAAAGCCGGTGAGAATTACAGCTACTATAAGCGCGGGAAATGCCGACATTATCAATATCGAGCGCGAAGTGGATTTGAGTGGAAGCATTCATAATAAAGGGATGCTCATCTTGGCTGGATTGCTGCGTGATCGGTTTGCGCAAAAACGTCCGCTGACGCTTTCAGCTTCAATCGCTTTTGAACAGTCGTATGGCGACATTGACGGCGACAGTGCTTCGGCGGCTGAAACATACGCATTGCTCTCGGCGATTACGGGCATTCCGATTCGGCAGTATATTTCCGTGACGGGCTCAATTAACCAGAAAGGTGATATTCAGCCGATTGGCGGCGTGAACGACAAAATCCGAGGATTTTTCGAAGTGTGCGAAGCGCGCGGGCTGACGGGAAATCAGGGTGTAATGATTCCGTTTCAAAACGTGCAAGACTTAATGCTTCCCCACAAAATCGTGGATGCAGTAAAAGCCGGGCAATTCCATATCTATCCTTTTGAAAGGCTTGAAGATGGCGTGGAAATTCTTATGGGCATGAAAGCTGGAGAGCGCCAGAAAAACGGGCAATATCCTGCCGGAACCCTTTTTAAAATCGTAGAGGACAGATTGGCCGAATTATACAGTGCATCTGTTGAGCAGCTTGAACAGAAGATTGATACGATTACACGCACTCCGCGTAAGAAGAAAAATTAGTTATTAAAAGAGTCTAAGCGAAAGGGTTTTAAACTAATTTAAAACCCTTTTTTGTTTTTAAAAACGTGTAAATTTGTGATAATTATATGATTGTCATTCTGAAGCGCAGTGAAAAATCTCTTTTTCTACATTTGGCCTTTTAGAAACGGCTACCGCGATGAAAAAAGTATTCCATGTCACTGGCAGACTACTACTTTAAATGACAGACCAGGAGTTTTTAAAAAGAATCTTTTTAAAGAAAAATGAATCACCCAATACAACTCGCACCATCGCTCCTTTCTGCTAATTTCGCTGATTTAAAAACTGACATCCAGCGTCTCGAAAAAGCGGGTGCGGACATTCTTCACGTGGATGTAATGGACGGGCATTTTGTGCCAAATATTACCATCGGGCCGCTTGTCGTTGAGGCAATTCGACCGCATACGACGATGCCGCTCGATGTTCACCTGATGATAGAAAATCCTGATAAGTACATTCCCGCTTTTGCAAAAGCCGGTGCAGACTGGATTTCCGTACATGTGGAGGCAAGCCGGCATCTGCATCGTTCTATTTCCCTTGTGAAGGAATTTGGTAAAAAAGCAGGAATCGTTTTAAATCCAATCACGCCGCTAGAATATGCCTTTGACGCTGCGGAGTATTGTGACTTTATTCTACTGATGTCGGTGAACCCGGGTTTCGGGGGGCAAAAATTTATTTCTTCATTTTTACATCGTGCTGAACGCTTGAAAGAATTCCTTTTAAAAAATAATCTTGGGCATGTGGACATTGAGGTGGATGGTGGCGTTATCGCTGAAAATACTGCAGATATTGTTCGCGCCGGCGCAAATATTTTGGTGAGCGGTTCAGGAATTTTTAAAGGGAATTTGGAGGAGAATATAGAGAGGATTAGACGTGAGAGCCAAAATGCCTATTCTATAGTTACGTAAAATTTTAGTGAAATTATGAAGAGCTGATAATGCAAAAAATAGGTTGTTTTTTTTCGCTTTTGATATTGATGATTGGGCTTGTAGGGTGCCAGAATGAGCCTGTTTCACCACCTATCACAAACGCACCGGTAGTAAATGTTGGCGATTGGTCTCGTTATGAACATTTCCAGTTAGATAGTAATAACCAGATTATTCAATCTACCCGCTTTTTAAAAAGCCGGAAAATTGTTCAGAAAAATATGAGTGCATTTGGTACTACAAATGTTTTTAAAACTATTGACTCTACTTTTAATCCGAATGGTACGCTTAAAAGTATTGACAGTACTTTTTTCCAGATGAGCGGCCGAAAACTATATATATATAATTTTGCACAGGTGGTAGCAGGAGCTTTATCCCCAGCATTCGGGGGCAAGCCAATTCCAGGATGGACGGCTATTGCTTCTACTGATAGCACTGCTGTTAATATTGGGATGACCGATTCTTTGAAAGTTGAAATTGGACAGGCTGGCCTTCAGGTAATGATGATGCATGGCATGGCGAGCGGTGGCGCAACTATATCGAATACAATGCAGAATACCTATAGGGCTATAAAAACAAACTGGACAATTAATGCCAATATCAGTGGTACAACTGTCGATATACCCGTTGAATTTTATACTGGCAGTGGCTCTTCAATCCAATCTCCACTGACAATTATTGGCATGCAACTTTCAGGTTTCGAAGTTGGTGAACAGGTTGTGCAAGGGCAACGCTACAATCTGCTTGAATTTAAAAGTAGCAAATAAAGGGAGTTGATACTTTGTTTATAAAAAAAAGAGCAATTACATGACTGTAATTGCTCTTTTTGCTTATCATAAGTCCTTTACTCATTTTCAGATGAATTGCCCATAAGAGCAGCACGATCTTCTTCGCTGAGAAGGTCAAGAAAAGAAACTGACGTGCTTTCGCTATTTGGCTGCTGAAGTGTGATGCGGACTGGGTCACGCTGCTCACGCGGGCCATCTTTTGGTTTGCGGTCACGGCGTTCTCCACCGCCTTGGCGGCGATCACCACCCTCACGCCTGTCATTACTAGCACTGCCCTGGCGGCGTTCACGGCGTTCACCGCTGCCTGCATCCTGTGTAAAGTCCTGCTGCTGAGCACCCTCCGGCGCTACCATTGTTAGTATCAGAGATTCGTCGTTTGGCACAACATCAGCAACAATCACCTGAATCTGATCACCCTTTTTAAATGGAGCTTTATTACCCTGAGCGAACTGCTTGCTACGCGGGAGGAAGCCATCTACGTCCTCAGCAACAGTAACAATCGCACCCTGAGGGGCTACATGTTTGATAGTACCAGTGATTTCAGTTCCTTGTGGAATTCTCTCAGCAATACCGGGCCATGGATTTTCCTGGAGCTTTTTAAGGCTAAGAGCTAATGTACGCTGTTCTTCTGAAACTGAAAGTACATATGCCTCTATTTCTTGTCCTTCTGTCAGAACATCGGATGCCTGTGAAACACGCTGTGCCCATGAAAGCTCGGATGTGCGGAGTAATCCTTCTACTCCCGGACGAACTTCAACATAGGCTCCAAAATTCGTTAAGCGTTTTACTATACCTTTCACCGTAGTTCCGGCAGGGTAATCGTTTGCTGCATTTGTCCACGGGGATTCTTCAAGTTCACGGCGGCTGAGGCCAATTCGTTTTTTCTCAGGATTTACTTCTACGACAACTGCACGGATCGTATCGCCTTTTTTCACAATATCAGCAGGATTTTCTACACGCTGGTGTGAGAGGCGTGACACGTGTATTAGGCCCTCAACGCCACCCATATCCACGAACACACCAAACGATGCTACTGAAGAAACGCGGCCTTCAATGATATCGCCGACGTTGATCCGTTCCCAGAAGTCACCACTTGCAAGAGCACGGCGGCTTACAATAGCCGTTTTGCGGCCCTGCTCGTCCTGTTGTACTTCATGCACGTGTACCATTTGTTTTGTGCCGACTGCTTCTGTCAGCTCTTCTTCGCGCGGAGCGCGTTTTAAAGAAAAATGGGAAGCAGGAAGGAAGAGGGGCATTCCTTTGTAAAATGCACGAAGGCCACCTTTGATACGCGCGCGAAGTTCAACTTCTATCGGCGTCTTATTTTCTTTAGCCTGCTGTAACTCGGCGAAAACTTCATTAAAAGCGTTCGCACGTGCTTCTTGGGCAGCTTTGCGCTTTGATTTTGTTTCGCCCTGCTGAGCAGTTTCCTCAGTAGAGGCCGTTTCGTCAGACTGAGCACCCGTTTCCTGATCATTGTCGATGTTCTGTTTCTGAGCACCGGTTTCGGCAGATGGTTCCTGAACGGGTTCAGGCATTTGTTCTTGTGGGTTTACGGCATGTGCGTTATCTTCCTGGGCGCCTGCATTAGCGTCCTGTGGCGGAGCTGTGTTTTCAGCATTCTGGTTGGAAGATTCGTTCTGCTCGTCTGGGTTTTGGTTTAGTTCTTGCTCAGTCATGGGGGATACACGCGCGATAAATAATATGGAAACAGTAGTATTTTACCTTGTAAAAGTCAGTGTTTAAAAAATTCCCTGGAAAAATTTAGGAAGTAATTCTGCGGGTAAGCACTGACGATGCTTATCTGAAAGTAGTTTAATTATGATGTTCTAAAATCGCCGGGAATAAAAAAGCATACAAACATACAAAAAAACTTTCATTTTAAAAGATTTTTCGCGTATAAAACGTATGGGTTTAAAAAAAAAGTTTCACGGAAGGTTTGTCAATTCAAAAAAATAAC
>DASPKH010000415.1:0-5978 GCA_035628175.1 Patescibacteria group bacterium | reverse complement strand
TACGGTTTAGTACGCCCCAATATAGGGTCATTATTGGGAATTATGCATATTTTCCGTCCTACTATTGGATTTAATATAACACCGGACCAATCAAAGAATAGTGATTTCTTTGGATATGCACAGACACAATCCGGTGATGTTAAATTATATTCACGGTTTGCAAAAGACGGCAACAATATTGCATCTTCCACTCCACAGGGAAATCTTTCGCTTTCACTAGGCAATACTTTTCAGGCGAAGATCAAGCAGAAGGATACGCTACCTGATTTAAAAATTGATCTTTTAAATGCCAGTATTACTGGAGCATACAATGTATTTATTGATTCTCTAAACTTTAGTCCAATCTCTGTCAATCTTTCAACTCCTTCAAACAGTTTTCTTACACTCAGCGCTAACGGTGTATTTGATCTTTATGATATTGCTCGTGATACATTAGGCAGCCCTTTAAGCAATTCACGGGTAAACACCTTTCTCTACCAGGCAGACCGTGGTTTTGCGCGTTTAACAAGCGTTACAGTTAATCTCCAAACCAATTTTTCTTCTGAGGGAATTCAGGCGCCAACGTTTGGCACGACATCAGATTCGGTAGGAACAGCGACAACATATGAGCTTGGGAGTCGCTTCAGACGTCGTAATGATCAAACCATAGTACATGACGATGAATATGGTGATGACACTCCTGGTTATTCACTTATCAACATTCCGTGGAGAGTAGGCTTTAATGCAGCATACTCGCTTGCACGCAATGAATTGAACGATGCTGCAGATGTAAATTTCAATGTTTCAACGAATATTTCCGTTGATATTACTCCCACGTGGAAGCTTAATACTTCCCTTTTCTATGATTTAAAACGTGGCAACGTTGAAGCGCCAAGCATTAATATTACGAAGGATCTCCATTGCTGGTTTTTACAATTTGACTGGTATCCAAGCGGCTCCTTCCGTGGCTATTACCTCCGCTTCGGGATAAAAGCTCCAGAGCTACAGGATTTAAAAATTGAAAGCCGCAGCAATCCACTATTTAATTAGAATTATTTATCTAAAAACAACAGGATACCACTTCTCATTATTAGGTTTATGTTTTTTGCAATAACAGCAATAAAACTCAGGATTCTTTTTTTTAAAGATGGTGTTAACAAAGAGATGAATTGAAATAAGATAAAAAGTCGTATAATTGCATCTTTAAAAATCAAATTTAGTACGAACGGTGAAAATATGTGTGGAATTGTTGGCTATATAGGCCCTCAGAAAGTATATCCTCTTCTGATTAACGGCATGAAGCGGCTTGAGTATCGTGGTTATGATTCAGCTGGGATCGCAGTTTTAAATGGCAACGGATTGCAAATTGACAAGTGTGCCGGCAAAGTTTCTGATTTGCAGGAAATAATTGATATGGACGCCCATCCCGCCACTTTTGGCATCGGCCATACCCGTTGGGCGACACATGGTCTTCCAAATAACACTAATGCGCATCCTCACACTGATAATTCTGGTAAGATAGCACTTGTGCATAACGGTATTATCGAAAATTATTCTACTATAAAAAAACAGCTGTTACAGTCAGGTTATACTTTTACCTCTGATACCGATACAGAAGTGCTTGCAGTTTTTATTGGGGCACTCTATGAGAAAGTACGCAGCCTCGAGACAGCAGTACGGATGGCATTAAATGAAGTTGAAGGTACCTTTGGAATTGTTGTAATATCCGAAGATGAGCCTGATACAATGATCGCAGCACGCCGTGGTAGCCCGCTTGTGCTGGGTATTGGCAACGGTGAGTATGTCGTCGCTTCGGATGCAGCTGCAATTATTGAACATACCCGTCAGGTGATTTATCTTGATGAAAATGAGATGGCAATAATCAAGCGGACTGGCTATGTAACCAAAACTATTGGTAATAAAGTTACCAATGGCAAAATCACCGAAATTGATTTCGATCTGACAGAAATCGAGAAAGGTGGTTATGACCACTTTATGCTTAAAGAAATCAATGAACAGCCATGTACATTTCATGATGCATTCCGTGGCCGTCTGCAGGTTGAAGAAGGAAATGTGAAGCTGGGTGGCCTTGTACAAGTAGCTGATAAGCTTCGTAATGCGCGTCGCATCATTATCACCGCATGTGGCACGTCGTGGCATGCAGGATTGGTGGGCGAGCATATGATAGAGCATTTAGCCCAGATCCCTGTTGAAGTAGAGTATGCATCAGAATTCAGATACCGTCAGCCTGTAATATATCCAGATGATGTCCTGATTGCAATCTCTCAAAGTGGTGAAACCGCTGATACGCTTGCAGCAATCCGTGAAGCAAAGTTAAAGGGTGCAACAGTCATTGGTTTAGTAAACGTTGTAGGAAGTACGATTGCCAGGGAAACTGACGCGGGAGTCTATATCCACGCTGGCCCTGAAATCGGTGTTGCTTCAACCAAAGCATTTACATCGCAACTTGCAGTTTTTTCACAACTTGCGCTGTACTTGGGAAGAATGAAAAATCTATCAGTTGCCGAAGGAAAGAAAATTGCCGAAGCGATTGATGCAATACCAGATAAGATCAGATATATTCTTGAACATCAGGAAGCAATAAAAGAAATTGCCAAAGAGTATGGAGATGCAAAGAATTTCCTCTATCTTGGCCGCGGCTATAACTTCCCTGCTGCTCTAGAGGGTGCTTTAAAACTTAAAGAGATTTCATATATTCATGCCGAAGGTTATCCGGCAGCTGAAATGAAACATGGGCCAATCGCGCTCATTGATGAAAATATGCCTGTTGTGTTTATTGTCCCTAATGACGAGTTACACGATAAGGTTCTTTCTAATATACAGGAAGTAAAGGCTCGTAAAGGTAAGATTATCGCTATAGCGAGTGAAGGTGATACTTCTATCAAGGAATATGCAGAACATGTCATTTATATTCCCAACACTATTCCAATGCTCGTACCGGTGCTTGCTTCTATACCACTTCAATTATTGGCATATTATATTGCTGTTGAGCGTGGTTGTAATGTGGATATGCCGCGTAATCTTGCCAAAAGCGTTACGGTAGAATAAAGCTGATCAAAAATATACAAAGCCACAATAGAAATACCTATTGTGGCTTTGTTTTTATAAGAAACTTTTTACTTTTTCCTTTTTTGTAAAATTTCACGGAGTGTCTGCGTAAACTTATTTTCAAAGACAATAAATTTAGCGTATTGCTCTTCCGTGAGAAGGGGTTTCATCCCTTTCAGCTTTTCTTCTACAGCTGCATGAAGTGCATTTTGCTTTTGCAGAACGATCTCCGACTGCTGGCTTATCTCTGAAGCTGGAGCTTTATGGTCAACGCGTGCATTAAGCTCCTGAACGGCATCTTTAGCATCTTTAAAAGCCTGATTTACTTTGCTTTCATATTGATTGTACCGGGCAAAGAATTTCTCGGCTGCATTCTCATTCAGCTCAAGTATTTCAACAAGTTTTGTTCTTTTGAGCTGCTCTATTTTTTCGCGCATTTTCTCGCCATCCTGTGCCAAAGTGCTCGTAGCTGTCAGCACCGCAACCATGAGGCAGAGAAAAAATCCTTTAAAAAATCTATACTTCTGCATTTTGGATCACCTGTAATAGTTCTTGGAGTTCTTCATCATCAAAATTTTCAGAATTTGTAGTATTTTCTTTAATACCTTTGAACGAGGCATCCAACTCTTTACTTAACTCCGCAACGATCACTTCAGTTTCCGAAGGAGTGATCGTGGCGAGTTCGGCATCTAATGATACCAAAGAGTAATCGCTAAAGTATGCCACAGGTGAGGCAGAAATACCTTCGCCCGCTGCAGTTTCTATGATGCCCTTGGCTTCACTTGGTGAAATGAGCGAAGAGATTTCCTTTGAAAATGAAGATCCCCCATCTGGCTCCATAAAAGATGAGCCTTGTGGAAGAAGCATAATAACCGCTGTAGCTGCTGCTACAAGAGAGGGTATCCCAAATGAAAACCCACGGCTCACCTTTTTCCTGCGCGCATTTTTCTGCTCCAAGCGCTGGAGTACTTTTACCGAAAGATTACGGGTGCGCTGTGATTGCACATCACGATAGCGTGTTTTTTCAAGATTTTTAAAAACAAGCTTCATATCTGTCATCTCTGCCTGAAGATCAGGGTATTGCTCAAGAGCTTTTTCAAAATTGTCTTTTTCAAACTCTGTCAGCTGCCCGAAGACATAGTCTGGTAGCATTGCTTCCATCTCAGCGCGCGAAGGTGAAGTTTGATTATTCATTGGGTATATCGGCTCCATCAAGTAAGTCAGAATTTTTTAAAAGGACAGCAAGTTTTTTTACTGCCTGAAAGTAATTTGCTTTGAGTCCGCCCACGCTCGTACCCAGGATCTGTGAAATTTCCTCATAGGAAAGCTCGTCAAAATACCTCAGCGCAAAAGTTTCACGCTGTTTTTCGGGAAGCTGGTTTAACAGAAGTTTAAAACGCTTTTCAAAGTCATTATCTTCATATTGCTCGGCTGGTGTTGATTCATCAGAAGCAATTGTCTCGCTAATATCCTCGAGCCCGAAGAAATCCCGAACGCGTTTTTTTCGCTGGATATTTGTGCACACGTTCATTGTAATACGATAAAGCCACGTATTAAGAGAACTCTCACCACGAAATTTATGGAGGTTTTTTAAAGCCCTGATAAACGTTTCCTGTGCAGCATCATCAGCGTCGTCCTGTGAGCGCAGGTACCGATAAGCGACAGAATACACAAACTGCTGGTGACGGCGCACAAACTCTGTGGCTGCACGCTCGCGGTCGCCGCTGATATATTCTTGTATCAGTATCTGGTCTGTATTCAAAGTAATTGTAAAAGCGCTCATTGCGTAAAATCCTATAGTATTCGGGACTTTCTCTCAACTTTACGCTTTCGACCTATTTGTGGGTAAACTGGTTTAATCGGTTGATGATCTTTTTCAAAATACTTTAAAAAACAGTGATTTTTAAACAGTAGCACTGCTTTTCTTCTCAAGTTGTTTTTTAAGCATAACTCTATTTACAGTAGATTATTCTGCTTCATACTTTCCTATCTCAAGTATCTCATATTCTGTAATTCCAGCCGGCACTTTTAAGGAAACCACTTCCCCGATGGTTTTGCCTAACAGTACTTTACCAAGCGGCGAGGAAACAGCGATCTTGTTTTTTTCAAAATCAGCTTCTTCAGCACTTACCAATGTATACGTCATGATAGAATTGTTTTTGCGGTTTTTTACTTTCACTGTCGATAAAATATAGACCTTATCGCTTGGAAAATCATTTGGATCAATTACCTGCACTTTTGAAAGTGTCTGCTGAAGCTTTGCAATGCGGATTTCAAGCAATTCCTGCTCATGTTTTGCAGCATCATAATCAGCATTTTCACTTAGATCACCATGTGAACGTGCATCAGCGATCTTTTGCGCGATTTCTTTTCGACCTTTTGAAATTAATTCCTGTAGCTCATCTTCCATCTTCACCAGACGGTCTTTTGTCATGTAAACAGCGGACATATCCTACTCCTTTTTTTAAACTATTGCTTTTTAAGTTCTTTGTAAAATAAAAAATAAAGCCATCAGAAACTAATGGCTTTAAAAACAATTTTATATTAAAAATTCCTTTTCGCGGATGTAGAGTTCCTTTTAAAACCTCAAAGATTTTAAAATTCCCTTCTTTTGTATTCTGCTAAGATAATTTCATTTCTTTTAAAAACCAAACTCCTTTTTAGGTTTTTAAAACTATAAATGAACAAGCAAGTGGCCAAGCTTTGTTTTCTTGGTTGAAAGATAGCTTTGATTATGGGTATTCGGCTCAACATCAATAGCCACACGCTCACAAACCTCAAGACCATATGACTCCAGACCAACGATTTTCTTTGGATTATTCGTCAGCAATCTCATTTTGCGAACACCAACGTCGACGAGGATCTGCGCTCCGATGCCATAATCCCGCAAATCCGGTTTAAAACCAAGTTCTTCATTCGCCTGAACAGTA
>DASPKH010000414.1:0-8925 GCA_035628175.1 Patescibacteria group bacterium | reverse complement strand
AATATTCACTTGGCGATAAAATCATGGCCGGCACAATCTCACCTGAGGAATATGGAACACTCATCGCCAAAAACTATATTTTTCATGTGGAAATGGAACATGCTTTGGAGTTTTTTTTAAAGGATCTACAGGAATTTCACTCGCGAAGAAAAACGCAACTTCTTTTAAAAGACATTTCCGAGTTGGGTATTAAAAATCTTCCTTTAAAAAAATTTTCAGCTCCCCCTTTTACAAACCGCGCAGAAGCTCTTGGCGCAATGTACGTGCTCGAAGGCGCGACTCTCGGCAGTGCAATTATCTACAGGCAGCTTTTAAAAAACCGCGAAATTTCATCGAAAAGCTCCTTTCATTATTATAAAGGCTATGGCCATGAGACTGGCACACGCTGGAAAGTCTTTTTGAGAATCCTGGAACTGGAAATTCAATCGGAAAGCGACAAACATAATGCAGTATCCGGCGCAGTCAAAACCTTTCAGGCATTTGAGGAACTTTTAAAAATGTGATTTTAAAAATAAATACTTGCCTACTTTTCAACAATTTTTTTTCAAAACGGCTTTGTAAAAAGCCGTTTTTTGTTTTAAAAACATTGTATTTTTGAAAATTCCTCCAGCTCATATTTATAAAAATGTCGCAGCCCTCGATCCCAAAGCAAAAAAAAGAAATTAAACGCAACCGGCTTATAGTTGGAAGTGTTATCGGAATATTATTCGCGGGTTTTGTGTTATTTTCAGAATACGGCCTGTGGACGCGGTTTCGCCTTGAGTTTAAAAAGAGGGCTCTGGAGGAAGAAGTACAGGCCTCGCAAAAGCAGCAGGATTCACTAGTACGCATGATCCGTGTTTTAAAAACCGACACTCTTGAAATTGAACGTATAGCGCGCGAAGAATATGGTATGGTAAAACCCGGCGAAAAGGTGTATATTGTGCCGGAAAAATAATCCTCTCAATTTTTAAAGAACTGAAATTACAGAACCTGAAAAATGTATATAGGAATTGATCTTGGCGGCACCAGCATTAAGTTTGGCGTCCTCTCGCCCGAGGGTGAGCTTATCTCGCGTAGCAGCATCCCGACCCAAGCCGATAGCGGTCGTGAGCATATAATGAAAAATCTTGAGAATGCGATTGAGAAGCTTTTGAAAGAATTTCCAGACACAAAAAGTATTGGGCTAGGCGTACCAGGCGTTGTTGATTCCGAGGGCGTTGTATACAATCCGCCGAATCTTCCCGGCTGGGGAGTTTTTCCAATACAAAATATTCTTTCAAAAAAATTTGGTCTGCCAGTGGCTGTGGATAATGACGCAAACGCAGCCGCTGTTGCTGAAGCGCTTCTGGGTGCAGGCAAGGAGGTTCCGTATTTCCTTTTTATTACACTGGGAACGGGCGTTGGCGGTTGTATAATTATGGACGGCACCATCTGGCGTGGTGAGCGTGGTGGCGCCGGCGAGATCGGCCACATCATTATTGATTCCAACGCAAAGTCAATTCCCGGAAAAGGGTCGTTTAGAACAGGCGTCCTCGAAGAATACGTCGGCCGCACACAGATTATTGACTGCGCAAAACGCTATGCAGCCGAATATCCCGACTCGCTCCTACACAATTTTAAAGACCTTGATATTCCCGATATTGCCGATTCCATAGAAAAAGGTGACCAGGCTGCGATAGAATGTTTTAAAGAATCCGGGCGCCTGCTTGGGTTAGGGCTTGCAACAGCTATGGCAATACTTGATATGCGGAAAGTGATCGTTGGCGGCGGTATTTCACGCACTCACCCACTGCTGCTTGAAACAACGCGTAAAACGCTTCAGGAAAGGGCAATTCCAACCGTTTCCAAAGAATCCGAAATAATTATAGCTCATTATACAAATGACGCCGGAATGATCGGCGCGGCACTTCTTGGTAAGCAACAAATCAGCTCGGAAGCAGTAAATTACGAGGTTTAAACCTAAAGTTCGATATTGGGCAGTAAGCTTTTAAAATTATTCCTTTATCTTTTTTATTTTTTCTTTACAATGAAATCTCATATTCACACCAATGATGCACCTCAGCCCATCGGACCATATTCCCAGGGAATAGCGGCGCAAGGAACATTTCTTTTTTTATCAGGCCAGATCCCTCTGCAAAATGATGGAACAATGATCGAGGGCGGCATTAGAGAGCAAACGCACCAGGTAATCCGGAACATACAGGCGGTGCTTGCGGCTGAAAATGCAGAATTGAAAAATGTGGTAAAATGTACGGTGTTTTTAAAAGATATGAATGATTTTGTAGCGATGAATGAGGTTTTCTCGGAATATTTTGGTGATGTGCGCCCGGCGCGTTCGACGATTGAAGTAGCTCGTTTACCAAAAGACGTCGCTGTAGAAATTGAAGTTATCGCACTTCGTGGCTAATTTTTAAAAGTTTTTCTACAATAATGCTTTTTAAAAAGCTCATAGCGCTCACACTTTTTCTTACTCCGGCACCACTTTTTGCACAAACGGAGCAGGACACGGTGAGCCGTATGGTGCGCGTCGTGGATTCCACACAAACGACACTCGACACTCTTTCGCCAACGCCACTCTCGGAAATTGTTCGCCAGACGTCACCTTCTCAAAGCGAGTTTCAATTGACTAAATCGCCAACGGGCGCAGTCTTACGCTCCCTTGCATTTCCAGGATGGGGCCAGTGGTATGTGGGCGACAAGTGGAAAACGCCTGTTTTTGCGGCTGCATGGGGTTCGATTGTTTATCTTATCGTACAAAATCATGTAAATTATTCTGATCGAAATGATCAGTATCAGGCGGCACGTGCAATCGGTACCCCCAATACCGAATTGCTCCGCCGCCAGCGCGAGGTTTTCCGTGATAATCGGGATCGAGCAGCTTTTGTACTTGCGGGTGTGTATATTATAAGTGCTGTGGATGCGTACGTAGGCGCTCACCTGTATGATTTCAATGTGGATGATGATCTTTCATTTGGGTTTAATCACTCCTCAACTGGCGCTGTAATGCTGAACTACTCCATTCGTTTTTAATAAATCTTATTAAACTTACTAACGGATGAATACCGAAATTCCAACGCTTATCCTTACATTCCTCCTCTCCTTTGGAAATTTTCAGTTGGGCGCAGGCATTACAGCTGATGCTACGGGAAATATTTATGTAAGTGATGCGGGCTATGGGAAAGTGCTGCAGTTAACGCCGCGAGGTGACCTGCTGCGTGTGGCAGGCGCCTCGGGTTGGGGCGATGTAGCGTTTGATGAACCACGGGGGCTGGCTGCAAGTTTTTCAAACGGTGTGCTCGTGGCCGATATGAATAATCACCGCGTGCAGATTTTCCAGCGCGATATGAGTTTCGTTTCCTCACTTTTTACAAGAACCTCAGATAATGAGAAAGAGCGCTTTGGGTTGCCATCGGATGTAGCGGTACTGCGCAATGGCGATATGCTGGTGTGCGATACAGAAAATACGCGCATTGTGCAGTTTTCAAGCGGGGGCGAATACCGACGCACATTTGGCGAATTTGATGCTGGTGTAGGACGTTTAAAAGCTCCGAAAAGCATTGCCGTAACATCTGATGACCATGTATATGTGCTTGATGGCCTTACTGAAATTGCGCACTTCGATAATTTTGGGAATTATATCGGCACGCTTCAAAACGCTTCTAGAAATCCCGTCTCAGCAATTTTTACACAGAATAGGATTGTTTTTGCAATCAGTGATTCCATTGTATATCTTTTAAAAAATTCTTTAGAATTTACCGAAGTGCGAATTCCGCAACAATTTGCACAGCAATGGCAAGACGGCTGCATTTTTCAAAACACACTCTACCTGCTCGGGAGGAAAAACGTCATTGCTTTCAAACTTGAAGAAATAAGCACATCACTGGACTAGTTTCCTACCCCCTGAATTTTAAAATTCTATCGCAGTTTTTAAAATTTAATTCCATGTAAAAATCACGAAACATTGCTTGCCACTTTTTCGTAATTTTGCTGAATTCCAGTCACACCATTCTATTTAAAAAGGAAATTTTACATGGACATTAAACTTATTCAGAGCAATCTTCTTACAGTTGAAGCAGATGCTGTTGCACTTTTTTTCTATGAAGACGAAGCACAGCGCAACGAGCAACTTCAGTCTGTTATCAAGCATATTCCAGCACTAGAAGCCGCGGCTTCTAGCGAGGATTTTAAAGGAAAGAAAAACAGCGTTATGGTTCTATATTCAGCAGATGCTGCGAAAGCAAAACGAATTTTCCTTGTCGGTCTCGGCAAAAAAGAATCTTTAAAAATCGAGCAGTTACGCCGTTCAGCAGCAGCAGCTACAAAGCGAGCAGCGAGTATGCAGCTCAAATCTATCGCCATTTACTTGCCTTCTTTCGAAAACTTTTCCAATGAAGAGGTTGCGCAGGCCATTACGGAGGGTTCACGCCTGTCGCAATATAAATTTGACAAATATATCACCACGTCCGAAACTAAATCGCTTAGCATTGAGCAGATCATTCTCTGGAGTGATGATAAAGCCGTTGTAAAAGAAGCGAAAAAAGGTGTTGAATTTGCCAAAAATCTTGCTGATGGTGTTCAAATCGCACGTGACCTTGCTAATGCGCCAAACTGCGAAATTTATCCAGAAACACTTGCCGAGCGCGTAAAGGCAGCCGGAAAAGAAGCAGGTTTTGATGTAGAAATTCTTGATAAAAAACAGATCACAAAGCTCAAAATGGGTGGTCTGCTGGGTGTAAACCAGGGCAGCACGCGCCCTCCGGTGATGATCATCATGAAATACAATGGCGGCAAAAAAGGCGATGCTCCATTTGGGCTTGTAGGTAAAGGTGTTACCTTCGACACAGGTGGTTACTCGATCAAACCGGCAGCGGGCATGGGCGAAATGCGCATGGACATGCATGGTGCTGCGACGGTGATCGGAACAATGGTTTCCATTGCTAAAAACAAACTGCCACTTAACGTTGTTGCAATCATCCCTGCAACCGAAAACCTGATTAGCGGAAATGCCATCGTACCAGGTGATGTAATCACATTTATGAATGGCAAAACAGCTGAAATTGATAACACTGACGCTGAAGGACGCCTGATCCTCGCCGATGCTCTCACGTATATGGATACCTTTAAACCACAAGCCGTAATTGATCTTGCAACACTGACCGGCGCATGCGTGATAGCGCTCGGCCACACCACTTCCGGCATGCTTGGCACCGGGGAAGAGGTAAAAGCAGCATTGAAAGAATCGGCAATGCGTACAAACGAATATGTATGCGAGCTGCCGATTTATGAAGAATATGAAGAGCTTATCAAGAGCGACTACGCCGACATCAAAAATAGTGGCGGCCGAGCAGCAGGCACTATCACAGCAGCACTTTTCTTAAAACACTTCATCGGCGACTGGCCGTGGGTGCACCTTGACATAGCAGGAACGTCTATTGCGCCAAAAGAAACGGATTACATGCCAAAAGGGGGTACAGGAGTAGGCGTTCGCCTGCTAACTGATGTTTTAAAAAACTGGAAAAAATAGCTTTTAAAACTCTGATTTTAATTTACAAAGCCTGCTTTAACAAAAAAGCAGGCTTTTTTGTTAAAAAAATTGAATTGTGGAAAACTTTAAAAAAAAATTTAGAGATCTATCGATCATATAGCAGCCCGCATCACGGCTTGATTACGGAGGGAACCAAACATACAAACATACCGTTACCTACCAAAAATATACCGATAACATTTAACAATATACCGATTACCCGAAAATTTCACTTGCATTTTATTTTTTCATTTTGTATGTTTGTATCAGTTCTTAACGATATCACTTGTACCTATATAAAATCTAACGGTGAAAATTATGGAAGCAACCACAATGGAATTAGCACAGAAACTGGAATTTGAACGCGAAGCTCTTCCCCACATGAGTTCACTGTACAACTTCGCACTCCGTATGTGCCGCGACCGCGATGAAGCTTCAGATCTGGTTCAGGAAACGTATTTAAAGGCATTTCGCTTTTTTGATAAGTTTGAACCCGGTACAAATTGCAAAGCATGGCTTTTTCGTATCATGAAAAATTCATACATTAATCGTTACCGAAAAATCTCCCGTGAACCGGATAAGGTTGATTACGATTCTATCGAAGAATTTTACGATACACTTCGCCCAGAATCAGCAGATTCATCAAACCTCGAAGAAAAATTCTTTAATAATCTTCTTGACGACGAAGTTTCACAGGCGCTTCAATCACTGCCTGATGATTTCCGTACGGTTGTAATACTATGTGACATCGAGGGTTTTACATATGAAGAGATTGCTGAATTCGTAGACTGTCCTATAGGAACTGTTCGATCACGCCTGCACCGCGCACGTAAAATGCTCGCACAAAAGCTGACTGAATATGCTCGCGCACGCGGTTACGTTCCATTTGAAAGCGCAGAAGAAATGTAATTATCCAAAAGTTTTTAAGGTTTTGGCTCCACAGGCATTATTTTTAAAAAATTTCCATCTATGCTGGAACTTTTGAAAATGTAATGCCTGTTGTGTATTATAAAGCAAATGTAAACACATTAAAATCGTATAATACAAATAATAAAATATATTAAACGGAGCCAAAATGAATACGCGCGAAAAAAACCTCAACGCTGAACTGATCACTTCCCTTGTTGATAACCAGGGGATCGAAGATATGACGCCGGCGGAGATTTCCGAACTTGCTGAAATCGCTGAAACTAACAAAGTAGCATACGAAATGGAACGCCTTACAAAAAAAACTGTTCAAAATCGTGCTGCTCTTCGTATCGAAGCCCCTGCGGAGCTGAAAGCTTCTATCCTTTCAGGCATTGAAGCTATGCTGAAAAAATAGTTATTAAAGCCTTAAAAAATCTGTTTTTAAAACATATTTTTTAAATGAATCAATATTTGGTACGTTTTTACAGCAGGAATTTCGTAATTTCCGGCTTGAGAACGTACTTTTTTTTTAAACGAAGCAAACCACTCTAATGAAAACATCAAACATTTTTAAAACGTCGTTCCTTGGAATACTGGTAACTGTATTTTCCCTTGGTTGCAATTCTGGCAGCAGTGAAAATAAAGCAGAAGCTTCAACCGGCGACCAGCTGGCTTCAACGGAAAATACTGCGGGAGCAACTGTTACGCCCGCAGCAGAACCCGCTCAATCTACTTCGCGTGTATACCAAATCACAAATGTAAGTGCTTCAGCTGGGAATAAACTGACTGATTTTTCTTGGACGCAGGATGGCCGCACGGTTTCGCTTTCCGAAGTGGGCAAAGGCAAAGTTGTCTTTTTAAATTTCTGGGCTACATGGTGCGGACCATGCCGGAAGGAAATTCCTGATATTATTGAACTTTCAAAAGAACTTCCTGCGCAGGATTTCGTAGCCGTTGGGGTAGCGCTTGACAATACCGCGAATGCCGCGTCGCTCGTAAATAATTACGTAACATCTAAAAATATGACGTACCTCAACCTGCTTGGAAACCAAAAAGTGACGGAAGCATACGGAGGAATTACATCAATCCCAACAACATTCATTTTTGATAAGAATGGTAATCAGGTTGAAAAAATCGTGGGCTCGCAGTCTAAACAGGAATTCCTTGCTTCGATCAGCAAGTACCTGAAATAAAAATGCAGGATCTAAAATTATAAAAGGTGGCCTTTAAAAGCCGCCTTTTTGTTTTTAAAAACACCATCATAACTTTTTCTTATATTTGGTGAAATTCCAGCACACTCCCCAATCGACTTCATGGTTTTAAATAATATTTTTACAGGAATTTCCAAAATTGAAACCAGGAAATTCCTTTTCATCACATTTCTAAGTGCGTTTTTCATTCGAGTTTTAATTGTCTTTACTCTTGGTAATTGGACTAATCCTGATCTTTACGAGCATGGCGGTCTGGCGCGAAATATGCTGCATGGCCATGGCTTCTCCTACCACTGGCCGTATATTTCCCTCGATCCGGAACGCATTGCTTTAAAACAGTTACCTCCGAAGTTTTACAGCGCTTTTATCCCTCCTGTCAATCCGTATATCATCTTTCTTGCATTTCGGACGTTCGGTGATACGCCAGTTGCACATCTATGTTTGTTGCTTTTCAACTGTATCTGTAGTGCTTTGTGTGTGCCTGTAGTTTTTAAGATTACAGAACTTCTTAAAACCGGCAACCTCGCACCACGCCTGAGTGCAATTGCTACTGTATTCTATATACCTGGAGCATTTGCCGTCACTACCTATAGCGGTTCGGCTCTCTATCATCTGCTTGTATTACTTGTGATGCTATCTACGCTCAGCCTTTTAAAAATACCGCGCGCAAAAAAATACATACTACTGGGAATGCTATGCGGAATTCTCACTCTGACGCGCAGTGAATTTTTACTGCCGGCTTTCGTGCTTATTCTCTATTCTGTATTGTATCCCTATTTTAAAGATGACAGTATCCAGGATTTAAGGAAATTATTACTGTACGGATCCGCTTCAATGGTTATCTGTGCTGGTATTATAGCTCCCTGGACATACCGGAATTTTCAGCTGTTTGGAAGGTTTATACCGGTAGTAAGCCATCCATGGCATGAGATCTGGAAGGGTTATAATCCCTACAGTCTTGGCGGCATGAATAATACGCTGGGTAAAGGCAACTGGGTACATCCAGTCATAAACAAGGATCTAGTAATGCGTCTGGATGCCCTTCCCTATGATCAGATGTTTGAAATTCGCGCTGATGCAGAATTCAAAAAAGATGCAATTAATTTTATAAAAAAAAATCCTGGACGGTCGATTTTCCTTACGTTCAATAAAGTCTTTATGTTATGGGTTGTTGATTATACTTACCCGAAGGCACTCAATCCAATTAATGTTTTTTTTTCTTTATTCGCTGTCATTCCTATATTTATTGGAATTTTTTCGTTTAGTTATAAATCCAAAGAACGTCATGAGTATGGTCAA
>DASPKH010000413.1:0-3231 GCA_035628175.1 Patescibacteria group bacterium | reverse complement strand
AGGTCGGCGAAAGCGATGAGATTATGACTGATTATGTCACTATTATGGCGACTGCACCAGTATATCAGGGTGGCGATGTTCTGGCAGAAACTGGTACGGAAGTGTCGAATGTCCGCACTTATGCCCTATGGTTTGAGAATGCAAATTCGGCAAACCACTCAATTGCAAATATTGAATTACAAATGCCGGACGGTACACAACTCCTAGCATTTGGTTCGGGTCTGACAAATAATCAGAAACTAGATGCAACTGCGAGCTTCAACAGTGACGGTACAAAAAAAGCGAGCTATCTTATACCTGTATTCAGCGCAGACAGACAACATAGTCCAATTGAGCCTGGCGAAAGTGTGGGCCCAATCTATATTACCGTCTCAGGCGCAGAAAATGGTTTTGAGTTAGGCTTCACTACGACCGATGAGAATGGAGTCATCATTACTAACGGATCAGTTTGGCTCGAGAACCCTGTGTACCAGGTAAACAGCAATGGTGAAGAAAGTGAAGTAAGCGGTGTTTCATCTGAAGATCCAGGCTCAGCCGAACGGGGACCTTCGCTAAATTCCGCGATCATGCTTAATGTATATCCTAATCCGGCCGGGAATAGCGCAACCGTAAATCTCGGGTTGGAAAATAGTGAAATACTAAGCGTCGTTGTAATAGACGGTCAAGGTAAAGAAGTAACCAAAGTATTAACTGAAAATACATTGCAGACTGGTAACCACCTCTTTAATCTGAATACGTCTGCTCTCGTTAATGGAACCTATTATATTATGGCTAAAACTCGGGATGGGCGAATTATGACATCGCAGTTAAAGGTCGTAAAATAATATTCCATTTGTTCAATTATGCCCGCTTTCTTCTGATGAGGAAAGTGGGCATATAATTTATATAGGTTTCTTTCCTAAGAAAAAACTTCAAATCTACTACAAAGTAATTTGGTGTATTACTTCATAAGTACATTGTGTAATAAATGAAGCAGTAAGTCCAAAGTAGAATCCTGCAATAAAGGAGCAAATGGTCGGAGAAATTTAAAGGTTCGAACCTGCCTACGGGAATGTACTTTATCCGTGTGAGTGATGGCTTTACAGCCGAAATGCAGAAAGTGGTGATAGTGGAGTAGGATAGTTGTAAAAATCATTGTTAAGCCCGTTTCCGGAAGAGGAGATGGGCCTTTTTATTTTACATTTGATGGACAAAAAACGGGAAAAATGTTGAAAAACTGAAAACGGGATTCCTCAAAAAACGACCGTTTAGTAATTGATATCGTCCGTTTAGTAATTAATATCGTCCATTCAGAAAGTGGGGTTGATTTTGCTCTACTGAGTTTTGTATGTTAGAGTTGGGGTAGAAGAGTATTTTATGATATAATATTTTATCGGGGGGTATTATCCAATGGGCCGCAACGATCAGGAAAACCGTTACATTACTATTACGGTAGAAAATGCAACGCTGCCGCTGGAAGTAGTGAAAATCGTATTTTGTGAGGCTGAAGAGAGCTTTACCAGAATTTACCTATATAATGAGGAGAGGCCACTCCTGGCGCCGGGCTGCCTGAAGAATTATGAAACGAAGCTCAATGTATATGACTTTATCCGCGTCCATGACCATTATCTTGTGAATCCACACCATATCAAACGTTTTCCGCACAGGTCGCCGGAAAACCTGATCACCCTGAGCAATGGGGAACGCTCTCCGTATCACGCAGGAAGAAAAAGAAGTCGTACCAGAAATGGTTAGAAAGCATACAGGGGAAATAGGTAAATTAAGATTCTAATTTACCATAGGCGTTAAATTTGCCTATATTGTGAAAACAATACTACCATCTATTGACCCAAAACGACCACATATTGATGAAAACGACCATCTATGTAATTTTACTGCATATTCATTTGACTTTTAAAATAATTGCCGTAGTTTGCACAAAGACAAAACGGGCAACCATACAAAAGCAGGTAAACCATGAAACGATATGTCGCGATTCTGATACTGATGTTCACAACAGCCCTAAGCGCGCTGGCGCAATTCCAAAAGCTGGACCTTCCGGAGGACGTGACGTATAATGATGTGTACTTTTCTACGCCATCTACGGGATTTATCCTTGGCTCAAAAGGGACATTTTTAAAAACGACGGATACAGGGGCTACGTGGCAGAGGATTGAGATGGATACTACAGTATTTCTCTTAAAGGCTCATTTTCCGACTCCTGAGATAGGTTTTATTATGGCAGGTACGACCGCTGAAGCCCGAGTATTGAAAACAATGGACGGAGGTGAGACGTGGAATGTAATAAATAATATGATACGTGGAGAAAAAATCTATTTCACATCTCCCGAGATTGGCTTTATCTATTCCGAGGGATCACTTTGGAAAACCATAAATGGCGGAAAAACATGGATGTGGAAGGGGCAAACTATTTTTTGCGATATGAGGGATCTAATGTTTGTTACGCCAACTGTAGGTTATACCGTCGGGGCTTACTGTATGCAAAAAACTATTGATGGCGGTGAAACTTGGCAGACAGTAGACTCTACAGCTAAGGGATTGACTCGATGGAGTATAATAGAGGCGTGCTGGTTTAGAAATGCTGATACAGGAATTATTGTTGGGCAATACAATCCACTCTTAGCTAAGACTTATGACGGGGCAAAAACGTGGATTTCAGAGCTTGCATCACATCAAATTGATGATGGCTCCTATGTTCGGGGACTTTATGGATTACATTTTCCAAATAAAAATCTTGGATATAGTGTTGGCGGTGAACCTACTCTTTATAAAACACTTGATGGTGGGGAAACATGGAAAGGTATTCGTTTTGATATATCAATTGGAAATGCATTTCAAAAAGTTCATTTTGCTAATGAGAAAATAGGCTTCATGATTTCATTGAATGGAAAACAGGTTGTTAGAATTACTAATGGGGGAGAAGCTACTGTTGGCGTAAATGACGATGAGAAAATTACATCACTCGAAGAATTCTTATCTTTTCCACAACCTGCTTATAATACCTTTACCATCAAACTGCCTACTAGATTCAATATATCAGCATATAAAATTTATGATGTGGATGGCAGAATAGTGAATAATTGCTTTTTACTTAACATCAGTAATGATCAACTAATAGTGGTTAATATTTCAGCTCCACAAGGAAAATACTTCTACACTCTATATGATAAAATGAATCATACCGCTAGCAATGGTTCATTTGTACTTACACCATAATCAAACTCTAAAACT
>DASPKH010000412.1:0-10495 GCA_035628175.1 Patescibacteria group bacterium | reverse complement strand
TCTTTTTTGATTGAATCCACCAACTTAACTCACTATTGAAATGCACATCTAACCCTACTGCTAGGCCATAAAAATAACCATGCCAAAATGTTGCCAAATGTTGATAATGAACGTCTTGGGGCTTAACAGGTAAAAACATATAAGGAGATTTTTCCAGCCTTCTAATTGTTTCTCGTATTTTTAAAAGAATATCTTCCATAAAAATCTCTGTTGTTTTAAAAATTATCACAAATTATCAAATTTATCTCGCTTTTAAAATCTTTTAAAAAACGGGTTCTCGGGACGGCAAGGGTGGCCGCCCACTGCTGGTGGAATGTGGCAGTGAGGGAAACATGATTCCTTTTAAAACTTTTAAACGGAATCGTCCGTAATATACTCTAAGGAACAATTATGAACGGGAATTCACCGTCATAGTTTTTAAGGAACCTTTTTTGCAGCATATTTTTAAAAGGAACTTCTGAAAGCGTTGCGGTATTTGAATTTATAGCACGCATACGTTTTTAAAAGCCCTTACCTCCTATATATATTATGATGAAACGCGCATTTTTTCCTACAGCTTTGGTTGTTGCTTTCTTTTCGGCAGGTTTTTTTGCCGGGCAGGAGGACGCATATTATTTTAAAGTGAATAAGTCACTGGAGAAGTTTGGCTCTGTGTTCCGCCAGATTTCCGAGCAGTATGTAGATGAGATTGACCCGGAAACGTTCGTGCAGGCGGGTATTGACGGGATGCTGGAGACGCTGGACCCGTACACGGTGTACATGGATGAAAACGGTTCGGGCGATATTGATTTGCTGACGACAGGCGCGTATACGGGGCTTGGGATTTCCGTAGGCGTTCGCGACTCGATGCTGACGATCATGGATCTGTATGACGGGTATTCAGCGCAGACGAGCGGCATTCGTATCGGGGACAGGATTTTGCAGATAGATACGGCGATGGTGCTGTATAAGGCGAGCGATGCCCTGCGGCCGTACACGCGCGGCGAGGCAGGCTCGAAGGTGAACGTCCGGATTTTGCGCGATGGCGTGAAAGATACGCTGGATTTTTTGCTAACGCGTTCTGAAATTAAGGTAAATAATATTCCGTACGCCGGTGTGATGGAAAACGGAGTTGGTTATATAAAATTAGAAAGATTTTCGCGGAAATCGGCGCAGGAAGTTCGCACGGCGATTGCTACTTTAAAAAGCCAGCAGAAGCTGAACGGCCTAGTGCTAGACCTGCGTGATAATCCCGGTGGGCTGCTCGATGCGGCTGTGTCGCTGTGTGAGATTTTTGTGCCGGAAGGCAGTGTGATTGTTTCCACACGTGGAAAAGATCCTGAAGAATCGCGGATTTACCGTTCAAACCGCGCACCGAGTGAACCCGAACTGCCGCTTGCCGTGATGGTGAATAACCGCAGCGCGAGTGCAAGCGAGATTGTAGCGGGCGCGATTCAGGATTTGGACCGTGGAATTATTATCGGCGAGCGTTCTTTTGGGAAAGGGCTTGTACAGACGGTCTTCCCAATGCCACACAATGCGAGTTTGAAAATCACGACAGCACGCTATTACACTCCGTCAGGGCGTTCGATTCAGCAGATTGATTACGCCAGCAAGCGCAAAGGTGTGAAAGTCGCAAATAGCGATACAACGATTTTCCATACGAAAAACAACCGCACAGTTTTTGAGCTGAACGGCATCACGCCTGATTCTACCGTTGCTTTTAAAAGAGAGTATCCTGACTTCGTTCGCGAGGTTTTAAAACGCGGCCTGGTGTTTGGATTCGCTTCGCAATACACAGCAAAAATGGATAAGCTTCCAGCTGACTTTGTGGTAAATTCAGCGGTTTTAAAGGAATTTGAGCAGTTTTTAAAAGCAAAGAAATTTAATTATAACTCAAACAGCCTTATCAAAACGGAAGAACTGAAAACGCTGGCCGAAAAGGAAAAATATTCGGGCGACATTTTAAAAGAAATTGAGAAGTTGGAAAAGCTGCTTAAAAACAGCGAGAGAAATCCTGTTCAGCAGAATGCAGCTGTGCTAACAGACGTGCTACAAGATGAGATAGCAAGTCGCTTCCAGTCGAATAGTGCAACATTTGCTGCGACGCTGAAAAATGACTCGCAGTTGCAGACAGCAATTGAGCTGCTGAAGGAAAAGCCGAAATACGAGGCGCTTTTAACGGCTGCTGAAGTGAAAGGCGGGTTTTAAAAGATGGGAGCAAATAAAATAGATATTCTCGTTATCCTTGGTTTTGGGATATTGCTCGTGACGATCAGCGAGCTTGGACTGCTCAACCGCTTAGCGAAATTTGCCCTGATTCCAATTATCGGCGCTTATCTGCTTGGCAAATACGTTGCTAAAAAGGAATTGTAAATCTTTTAAAAAATTATGAATAATTCAAACATCACGCCGCTTCAGCTCAGCGGCGTTTTGCGTTCTGACGGAACGCTGGAAATCCCAGCGGAGGCGCGTGAGCTTTTAAAAGAATCGGGTGATGTGGAGGTTTTAATTTCTTTTAAAAAAGTCGTTTTAAAAGATGATATTTCAGATGAGGAGGTTGCCCGGATTTCTGCTATGCAGAAATTGGAGGAAGCGCATGTAAGGGTGATGTTTGGGAGTGAAGGTGTGGTGACAGAGGGTTCAGAGCTTGGGCGGAGATTGTCTGAACTGGGAATTCTGGGATTAGAATGATTTTGGGATTTTTTAAAAGGATTGTCATTGCAAGGAACGAAGCCATCGCTACACCCTCTTATCGCGCCAAACTGATGTAAAGATTGCCGCGTCAGAAGATCTCCTCGCAATGCCAATGCTCACTAAACTGTCATTCTGAGCGAGAGCGGAGAATCTACGTCAGAGGTTCGCGTTATCTCTTCTGCCGTGAATGTTTCGCGATGCTCAACATAACAGGCGCGACCTTTCGACGTGGGGATTTCCGCCTGCGTGGAAATGACAATTTTTAAAGAGAGAATGACAATTAAAAAAAATTGAATGACTAAAAAAAACGCACTCCTCCTCGAAACAGATATCCTCACAGATTACTTCTTTAAAAAGCCGCCGCTGATGCGAGAGCTTTTAAAAGAAAATGTGTGCTATACGTCATTTGTGCAGATGGGCGAAATACTTGCGTGCGCGGCGAGTGAGGGCGAGCGCGAAGTGCTGATGAAACCATTTATGGGTTTGCGCGTTTTGGGTTTTCATAGCAGGTATTCTCAGAGTTTGGCTGAATTTTTGCAGGAGTCTGAAAAAATATCGGACGTTTTTAAAAATGGCAGCAGATTCAGGTTTTGCCTTGTATCGGCGATAGCCAAAGAAGCGCGACTAACGATCGCAACCCATGATTTTTCAGGCACTTACAAACATTTTAAAAATATTTCGACAATAGAAACGGCGGCGGGCGCGTCATAGCGTCCTATACAGGCGGCTTAAAGCAAATCCAGCCGCTTCTGAAAAGAATAATTCACTGACTATAAAAATAAATCTTCCCCAACCTTGGCAGGTGCTGAATGAGAATTACGAAACAGTATACAAACCGCGAAAGCCAGTCGCTTGATAAGTATTTGCAGGAAATTGGCCGTGTAGAACTTTTAACGCCGGACGATGAGATCGTGTTGGCACAATTAATCAAAAGCGGAACGTTTCAGGGCGAGCTTGCTCTTGAGCGCCTTGTGAAAGCGAATCTTCGCTTTGTGGTTTCGGTTGCTAAACAGTATCAGAACCAGGGGTTGTCGCTTGGCGACTTAATTAACGAAGGTAATTTGGGCCTCATTAAAGCTGCAAAACGCTTTGATGAAACGCGTGGTTTTAAATTTATCTCGTACGCTGTATGGTGGATTCGCCAGTCGATTCTCCAGGCTCTTGCTGAGCAGTCGCGTATCGTTCGCCTCCCGCTGAATAGAGTCGGAGCGCTGAACAAAATCGGTAAAAAATTCAGTGAACTCGAGCAGGCATACGAGCGCGAACCGACCGCTGCCGAGCTGGCAGAGCAGCTTGACATGAGCGTTTCTGAAATCACGGAAACAATCAAAATCTCGGGCCGCCACCTTTCCGTCGATGCGCCGTTCGTACAGGGCGAAGACAACCGCCTTCTGGACATTTTGCCAAACGACCTTCAGCCGCCACCAGACTCTGAGCTGATGCGTGAATCGCTCCGCATCGAGGTGCAGCAGGTGCTTTCCACGCTTTCCGAGCGTGAAGCCGAAGTAATCCGTTTGTATTTTGGCCTGGACAACCGCACGTGCCTCACACTTGAGGAAATCGGTGAGAAATTCAATCTGACCCGCGAGCGCGTTCGCCAGATAAAGGAAAAAGCTATTCGCCGCCTGCGCCATGCATCACGCTCTAAAGCACTGCGTTCGTATTTGGGGTAGGAGTTTTTAAAAGTATTTTTAAAGGCGATTCTTTTTTAAAAGAATCGCCTTTTTTTGTTTTTAAAACTTTGATTGTGTAGTTTTAAAAAACAATCTCATCTGATTAATCTTTTAAAAGTTCTATGAGCAAGTTAGCCATAATTACCGTAGTTATAATACTACTGTTTGGATGTGAAAATTCAAATCAAACAAGCAATGCGAAAGATTTGCTAAATGACTCAATTCTTGTTTCAGGTTGGTATTTAATTTCAGATACTACAACTGGCTTTAAAAGAAAGTTTGATAAAACTAATGAAATTTTTAATATTGAGCCGAGACCAATTCTAACTTCCAAAAGCTTTAAAACGGTTTCTATTTTTCAAGAAAAAAGCTTTTATTGTTTTTACATTATGCTTGATGATGAAGGAGCTAAATCATTGAATCATGCAATTAGTATAAACAGAGCAAAAAATCTCGCTTTAATTATTGATAATAAATTCATCTATAAACATCCTTATTCCGCAAAAGTAAGTGACAATGAAGACCCAAGAGTTTATGGTAAAATTGTGCCTTTTCCGTGTAATTTCTACTCTGAAGACGAAATGAATTTTTTTAAAACCAAACTGGAAACGGAAAAAATAGAATTGCGGCAGGACTAAGCCGTATAACTCTTTTTCTAATAAATGTTCTGCTTACGATTAATCTAAAAATGAAACTCTATTCTTTTGAAGAAATCCAAGATGAATTCATCGGCAAGCGCGGAACAAAAGCCCACGAAAAATATGAGCAAAAGCTGAAACGCTCTAAAGCAACATCAGCCAAAAAGCTCACGAAGCCACAAGACAATTTGCTTCAGCGCGACGTCTAATGACTTTAAAATAAAAAAAATACCCTATTATTGAAGGCGATTCTTTTTTAAAAGAATCGCCTTTTTTGTTTTAATTAACAACCTTACTCGTATCTCCTACATAGGGTACTGGATTATTCTCTTCAATCCACGCATCCATGCTACTTTTAGGTTCGATATATTCTTCATTTTTTGTGCGTTTAGGCGCAGAGCTAGCATCTAATCGTTGATTCATGCTGTCATTGCCATAAACAAACACTATAAGAATTGAAAAAGCTGTAATCGAATACACGATAGCCTTTGTCTTATTAAGGGCCCTTTCCACTCGATATGAAGTTTCCTTTATTAAAGCTTCCGATTTTTTAATTATTTTCGAAGCATTCTGTTTCCAGAGAAAATAATAAATATTTTTTAGAAGAAATAAGCCAGCTACGTATCCTGTTGCTCTGCCCTTAAATGGATTATCCCAGAAGTTTAAAATATCTCCAATCCAAACTATATTCATCAATACAAGCCATTCCATCAGTCCCAACAGTAATATAGCACTCCACAGTGGATCTTTTTTGTTAGCAGTAAGTCCATATTGATAAAATCGGTAGAATACTGAATCATATAAACTAATCTTCATACTTAAAATAGTATAGAGAATGTAACAGAATTGAATGGTTTTTATGAGTTTTTAATAAAAGCCTTTCTTTTTCAATGACAAATATAATAGATTAAAAAAAAGCAATTGATTGAATTATTATCCACTTTCAAAAAACTCAGCCACAAGACAATTTGCTTCAGCGCAACGCCGGATAATTTTCAAAACAAAAAAACCGTATTTTTGAAGGCAGTTCTTTTTAAAAAGGATTGCCTTTTTTGTTTTAAAATATTATATGTTGAGTTTTATCACATCACAACAAATGGAATAATATGAACAAGTTATTATTAATGTTATGTTTGGCAATGTTAGTATTTAGTTGTACTAGCGTTCCTAAAACCAATTCAATTGAAACAGTGAACGAAACAGAGGGCAAATTACTCAATAGCATCTTTGAAACTACGCGCAATGATTTTGATTTTATTAACAAGAAGGTAGGATTTATCAAAGATGGTAAAAGGCGTTATTTTGATATGCAGAAAAAACATTCAGCTGATACAAGCTACCCTCTTGATAATGGCAAATTATATATTTTTAATGCACAACAAAAAGCGAAAAGCGGCGGTTATGATGCCGCAATTGTGTATTGGAGTAAATTCTTGTTTACTGCCGAACAAGTAGTTGAAAAGTTGAAATATCAGAATTAAAAGACAATTTGCCTCAGCGCAACACCTGATGACTTTTAAAACAAAAAAATACCGTATTTTTGAAGGCAGTTCTTTTTAAAAGAATTGCCTTTTGTTTTAAGAACTGCAATACAGTTCTTTTACGGCTTGTTCGTCTCGAGTGGCGACGTTTTTAAAAGAACTTTTAAAAGAAAATTTCCGAAAAATATAGAGCATTGAAACTATGGATTTTCAACCGGATGTAGCTTCGCCCTCATTGACACTTGACCTGCCGGTGATACAGCCCGCAGAGCAGATTTTGCCGACAAGCAGGCGGCCTGAGTGGCTGAAGGTCAAGGCGCCCGGCGGCGAAACGTACACGAAGCTGAAAGGCATGATGCGCTCAAAAGAGTTGCACACGGTGTGCGAGGAAGCGCGCTGCCCGAATATCAGCGAGTGCTGGAGCTCGGGCACGGCGACGTTTATGATTCACGGCGATACGTGCACGCGCTCATGCGGCTTCTGCGCTATCAAGACCGGGAGGCCAAATCCCGTTGACCCTGATGAACCGCGCCGCGTTGCTGAGTCGGTGCAGCAGATGGGCCTCGTTCACGCGGTCATCACGTCTATCAACCGGGATTCGGACAAGGACGGCGGTTCGATTATCTGGGCGGAAACGATTTTGCGCGTTCGCGAGCTGAACCCAAATACGACAATTGAAGTGCTGATTCCGGATTTTAAAGGAAATATGGAAAATCTCCAGCGCGTGATTGACGCACGGCCGGACATTTTAAACCACAATACGGAAACCGTTCCGCGCCTGTACCGCCGCGTGCGCCCGCAGGGAAAATATCAGTGGACACTCGACTTGCTTAAAGAATCAAAACGCCAGGGAATGCGCACGAAAACCGGTATCATGGTCGGCCTCGGCGAAACGAAAGACGAAGTAATCCAGGTGATGAAAGATTTGGTTGAAGTCGGGCTGGATGTTTTCACGCTTGGGCAGTATTTACAGCCAACGAAAAACCACCTTCCGGTTGACCGCTTTGTGCATCCTGACGAATTCGCTGAATACAAGCGCATCGGCCTGGAACTCGGCATCGGTTATGTAGAATCCGGTCCGCTTGTGCGCAGTTCATATCACGCTGAGCGGCACGTGTAATGCGGTTCACGCTGCTTGGCACAGGTACTTCGACGGGCGTTCCGACCATTGGTTGCGAATGCCCGACGTGCGTTTCGGACGATGGGCGCGATAAGCGCCTGCGCCCCTCGCTCCTCATCGAATCCGGCACGACGACCGTTGTGATAGACACATCGAGCGATTTCCGCCAGCAGATGATGCTTCATGGCGTAAAGCGGCTCGACGCGGTTGTTTTTACGCATCATCACTTCGACCACATAGGCGGTTTCGACGACATCCGCGCGTACAATTTCGTTTTAAAAAAGTACATCCCGATTTACCTGCTCCAGGAAACAAGTGATAATATTCACCGCACCTTCGGCTATGCTTTTAAAAGGCCGGCACCACCGGGGGGCGGCGTTCCGCTTGTGACCGAACATATCATTGATGAAGCCCCCTTTACCATCGGCGATATTACGTTTCAGCCTATTCCCCTTTTCCACGGCAGAATGCGTGTGAACGGCTACCGCATCGGCGACTTCGCGTATTGCACCGACACAAATCACATTCCCAACGAATCTTTCGAGCTTTTAAAAGGCGTGAAAACTTTGGTAATTGACGCTCTCCGATATGAGGAACATCCGACGCATTTCACCGTTGCCGAATCGCTAAGCGCCATTAAACGAATTGCGCCGGAGCGAACGTACCTCACGCACATCGCGCATCAGATAAAGCATTCGGAGCTGGAAGGAAAATTGCCGGAGGGTGTGGAGATTGCGGTGGATGGGTTGGTTTTAAAAATGTAAAGTACTTTACAGTATTCTTTTAAAAGTTGTCATTCCCGCGGAGGCGGGAATCCACACATCTACAGAACGCGTCAAAAGAAGCACGGCAGTTTTAAAAACTAATTTCTATCGAATATAATCCATTTTCAATTACCATGGATTTCCGCCTCCGCGGGAATGACATTATCAGAAAAAAAACTCACTATTTTTAAAAATGCCCTACCGCGCAGAACTCCAATCCAAAGCCGAAGAACTCATCCCCCGTTTACAGGAATTCGAAGCAGAAATTCTCGAAGATTCTTTCCGTGAATATGCCGTGCAGCTTGGATTGAACATTCCCGGTTTTAAAAAGCCGTCGGTC
Organism: Patescibacteria group bacterium; assembly: GCA_035628175.1. GTDB lineage: Bacteria > Bacteroidota > Ignavibacteria > Kapaibacteriales > DASPKH01 > DASPKH01. Next base: position 1,803 of record DASPKH010000412.1, on the reverse strand, counting down.
ACCATTCATTACAGCCCAAAGAAGCGCAGCTATTCTTTCACACTAAATGGCGTGAAGGATGAGCTTATCCAGCAGCAAATCCAGGAGATTTTAGGCGGAAAAGTCTCAGCGCGGAAAGCTTTAAAGAGTGATAGCGAAAAAGCTGTTACTGAAAAAAAGGAAGTTTTAAAAAGTGATGCCGGAACGCCTGATGCGCCGCAGCAAATCGCGCTTGGCAGCGTGCAGATTTACGTTGACGGCTCCTTTATCAGCGGGAAAATTGGCTACGGAATCGTGATTTTAAAAGATGGGAAGCTCGCGGCTGAATTTTGCGGTGCGGTTCCGCCGGATTTTCATAATTCCACGCGGCAGGTTGCCGGAGAGCTGTTTGCTGTTGGAAAAGCAATCCAGTGGTGCAGGAAAAACGGCGTGACCGACGCCGAGATTTTCTACGACTACGAAGGCATCGAAAAATGGGCGACTGGAGCGTGGAAAGCCAACCTCGAATTAACAAAAAAATACCAGGTTTTCATCCGTTCCTGCGGCATAAAAATCAAGTGGCGCAAGGTGAAAAGCCACACTGGCGATTACTGGAATGAGCGGGCCGACGTGCTGGCGAAAGAGGGCTGCCACTCGTAAAAGTTTTAAAAGATTTTGAACTTATCGTTTTAAAAGATAATTTTAGAGAAATAGATAATTTTTAAAACTATTTCTTTAAAAACATGGGACTTCTCCTCGGCTGGCTCGCAAACGCTGCGGCTGTGTACGCAACAGCATACCTCGTTCCGGGCATCCACGTGAATGGCTTTGTGTCGGCGCTCATCGTGGCACTCGTGCTCGGGCTTATCAACATCACTGTCAAACCAATTTTAAAACTTCTCTCCACGCCATTTATCCTGCTCACGCTCGGGCTTTTCCTTCTCGTCATTAATGCCGTAGCGCTCCTGCTTGCGGACTATTTTGTGGATGGGCTGACGATTGACGGCTTTTTGCCTGCGGCGATTGGCTCGGTTGTGATTTCGATTGTTTCGTGGATTGTTGGGAAGATTTTGAATGCGGTGTTTTAAAAGAGTTTTCAATGACAGATGATGAACTGAAAAAAGTTGTTGGAGCTTTAAAAACTAATAATTCGGAAGAGTTAGCTTCTTTTGGTATTTATACTTTTGGTGAAAATTCAGCAGACCCAGATGAATTCTATATTAGAGCTAATAAATCAGGACTACAATTATTTGCCGCAGAAATAATTCAAGCTTCTATCAATAGTCAATACATTATTGAACATAAAGAAAAAACTATCATTCCGTTTGAAACTGTAGAATGGAAAGATGAAGAGAGTGATATTCTTTTAGCATATATAAAACCAATCAAGGAAAATCGTCAACAGATTAAGAAACCAGTTTTAGAGCCACATAATGCTTTTAAAGAGAAAATTATAATCATTTCAGTCATCGCGGCTTTAATAATTTTCATTATTTGTGGTATTACCGGATTTATAATTATTGTCAATCATCTTTTCTTTTAAAAAGAAAGCCGAAAGACACAACATCTTTCGGCTTCCTTTTTAAAAACAATTTTTGCATTTCAAAAAACTTTTCCGCATATTGCACCACCTCACAAAATCACGCTTTTAAAAATCAACGGAGAACGATAATCTGGTAAACTGATACTTTTTAAAATTATGGTGCCCTGCCATTTGTTTTACTTTTTTATCAGGAAAGATTATCATGAGTTCACACACCGTTTCGGCTGTAAGCTGCCCCGCTCTCAATTTCCGCCCGTTTTTAAAAACTTTTCCCTTACGAAAAAGAGTACGCTCTTTGTAGC
>DASPKH010000411.1:0-12145 GCA_035628175.1 Patescibacteria group bacterium | reverse complement strand
GCGATGCGGATACTGAAGACGTCGCCAAGCCCCTGGTCGAATATCAGCTCAGCCGAAGTGCGGCTGTCAATACAGCTCAGGATCGTGGCAAATGGAAACTGACCCTGAGAGGTTTCATTCACCTGCTGCAAGAGATTGCGGTTGGCCTTCAGATTATTAATAAAACGCTGATTTCCATCTTTTAAGATTTGCAGGGCTTTGTCGGGCGTTAGGCTCATCTGCGTTTCTTTTGACTGTGTGCGCATAGTTTTCGTCCCTTTTGTGAGTAAGTATTGCAATTACTGTAACTTCTTTTCTTTTGGGAAAAAGATAACAATCGAGTCACAAAAATACGGATTTCCTTTTTAAAAAACATGCGGGATAGTACGTAGTGCACATGAAAAAAGGGCGCCTTTTTTAAAAAGCGCCCTTTCGTTAAAACCGTTTTTAAAAACTACCCAACTGCCACTTCTTCCTTTTCAAGCAATTCATCAAGGTTCTGCAGGCACATCGTAAGCCCTTCCTGAACACCCATCTTAATGACCGTTTCCAGGTCTTCCAGCTTGTCGTATTTCGTCACAACGGAAATCATCGTTGTATTGCCATTCTCTTTAAAAGTATTTGACCAGTCCGCGCGCGGGAGCGCCTCGTTGATATTGCCCTCTGCATCGCAGAAAGCATCAAGCGCTGTAAATTTTTCTAATGGCGTGATGGTTTTGTAATCCATGCGGCCGCAATGCTCTGTGCCATCGGGCGCCATCATCGCGTACACCCAATGCCCGCCCTCACGGAAATTCATTGATACCGTGCGCACCTGGTAAGGTTTTGGCGCAAACCACTGGTCAAGAAGCTCGCTTTGCGTCCACGCAGCCCATACTTTCGCGAGCGGCGCGGCGAATTCGCGTTCTACATGGAGCGTTTTGTTTTCTTTGTCTACGGTGAAATTCATCAACAATGCCTTTTTCATTTCTCGTCCTCGCTGATATTAAGTAATACCTGGTCAAGCTGGTTAAACCGGTCTTGCCAGAGCTTTTTAAACTGTTCGAGCCATTTGTCAATTTCCTGCATTTTGCCCGGATTTAAATGATAATAAATTTCGCGGCCTGCCTTCCGCTGCTGCACCAGTTCACATTCCGCTAAGATGTGAATATGCTTCGACACCGCCTGCCGCGTGGAATCAAAGTGCTCGGCAATCGCATTCGGCGTCATCGCCCCTGCCGACAGCAGCACGAGAATTGCCCGCCGCGTCGGGTCAGCTATCGCCTGAAAAATATCTCGTTTCATGTTTCTTTTAAAAATTAGTTGCGCAACTATATGGTTGCAAATATACGCGCAACTTTCGGGTTGCGCAAATTTATTTTTGAAAAATTTTAAAGGGTAGTTTTTAAAAAGTGGGCTGTCATTGCGAGCGTAGCGTGACAATCTGATTTCTGTTGCGAAAAGACTTTAAAACGCAGATTGCCACGTCAGAAGCCCTCCTCGCAATGACGATGCGGGGAGATATTATAAACAAAAAAGGACGCCTTTTTACAAAGCGTCCTTTTAAAAATTTGAGCTACATTATTCCTTTATTTTAAATCATTCCTCGTGATTTTTATTAGATTTTCTTCTGAAGTCTTAAGCAATTCATCAATATTGTTCTCAATCACTTTAAATTCTTTTTGGTCAATAAGATTGATAATTAGTTGTGGTCTTCTACCAGCTATAAACTCGTTAATCCATGCAATATTTGTAACATTCCAAATTTTTGAATTAACACCTTTATTCTCAAAAGTTGGCTGAATAATAATAGCTTTATGAATTCCATTATCTATCCAATCAATCCTTCTTTCTTCAAAAGTTCTTAATACCTCAGGATATCCTGGTCGGTCTTTAGTCAATCTTGCATTAAGCTTCATTGCAAGATTTTCTATTTTTGAATCTATTTCTTTAAAAATGCTCATTGAGTAATTCCATTAATTATATCAAACGAATATAAATCGAAAGTTTTTAAAAATGAAAAAGGACGCCTTTTTAAAAAGCGCCCTTTAACTAATTACTTAAAATAGCTAATTAGTCTTCTGCATAAATTTCATCAGAAACAAGTCCATCTATAAACTCTTGAAAGCTATTTGAAATATGAATATCTTCACCGCATTCCGTATCAATCCATCTTATACGTGGTTTATCACTATATCTGTAATCAAGCGTTATCCACCAATGTCCGTCTCCACATAATATAACTTGCTTTTCAGGTAAGCCCCACTCATCAGTCATATATTGAGTATCAAGAATATTTTGTGCTGTGCTAATTGTACTATCAGTTACAATTCCGAAGAGTTCAGATAATGGTACGTGATTTTCAGCCCAGCTCGTTCTTGTCGCCATTGGGAATGCGAAGCCTTTTGTATATCCACCATTTTGAATCTTGAGTAATTCAATTAATTCTATCGGTAATTTGATATTTAAAGTTGCTTCAGTATATGCAATCATTTCCTTAGTTAAAGGTGGATGATTATAATAATTTACATCCCAAAATTTATCTTTGTCTATGCTCATTTAGATGCTCAACTTCTTTAAAATTAGATTTTTGAAAGTACAAAAAATTAACGCAAACAAAAAAGGACGCCTTTTTAAAAAGTGTCCGTTTCTAATTTTCACTCCATTTTATCGGTTTAGTTTCGTGCAACTTCTCAGCATAGAAGTCGAGCGCTTCGTGTAAATTTTCAAAATATTTTCTACTCATTTCATCATCAAATGAAACATAAAATTTTCCTAACGTCGCTGGCGTTTCTTCGCTATAAAATGTTGGGAAAATGAATGTGTCAAGCGTCCATGTTTCCTTCAAATCTTTATCAATGCTAAATCTCAGCCAATAATGACTTGTAAATGGAAAATAGTTTTTAAAAGCATTATGCTTTTTGGCTTCATTAAGCATTAAAATATATCTGCTATTCCATTCCGGTTTTTCCCAAAACCATGTACGATTAAAAAACATATTTTTAACCTTTGTCCAAGCCGCATCTATTTCTTGGTTAGGATTTTTAAAATCAAAATCTGTAAATAATTCAAGTTCATCAAATTTTGCCTTTAATTCCAAAATATCTTGCTGCTTTCCTACCCATAAACCAATGACATTTACCAATCTATCAATGTTTTTAAAAATGCCTCGTGCATAACAATTTTCATAATCTAATTTATCAGTTCTTTCAAAGAGGACAATTGAAAATTCATGTTCTGTTGCGGCGAATTCTGTTCTAAAACTTCTTCCAAGTCTATGATAAAATGCGTATTCATCAGGAAATGTACCATCATTTATATAAGATAGTGCAACTGATGAGTTAATTTTATGCAGCCGGGCTTGTATTTCTTCAGATAAATTCATTGACTTATTCCGGTTTTAAAAACTTTAAAATAACAAAACTCTTTTAAAAACAAAAAAGGACGCCTTTTTAAAAAGCGTCCTTTAAATTAATCCTGAATAAGCTTATCCTTTAAGCTTTTCTAATTGCTGACTGTATTCAATTTGGTCGAATGTAAACGGTCCAAATTTTGAATAATTCCAAAAATTATTACTTCTTGAACTCCTGTGAGGTTGCTCAAATTCCTTCCAAATTACTTGGTTATCAAAATATGAAATTTTTATTTTCATGGGCCAGCACCCAAGTCCTCCACATTTACAGTCTAGAATTGCAACTTTCCCATTTTCATCAATATCATATTTATCAGGATTTGTTAAATGCTTATATAAGGTGTCAGGGGAAAGTCCTTCATAAGAACCTGCTATATCTTTTGAACCGGTAAATGTCAATTCTAATTCTTTTAATAAATCAATAATATCAATATCATTTACAAAAATTCTGACAGACTTATATTGGAAGCCGTTAGCTTTAATATTCTCTACTTTAAATTCTATTTTGTCCATTGCCTGTTTTTTTTTAATATTACAATTAGCGATTTAAATATAATCAAAGTTTTTAAAAACCTTTTCAAAAACAAAAAAGGGCGCCTTTTTAAAAAGCGCCCTTTCAATTCTTTTAAAAGAAAAATCTTTTAAAAAACCTTATACAAACGGGAATTTCACGACTTCTGCCGGGAAGGTTTTGCCACGTGCGGAAATCTCGATTTGCGTGCCTGGCTCGCTGAATTCTTTTTTCACGTAGCCGAGGCCGATGCCGACGTTGAGCGCGGGGGAAACGTTGCCGCTGGTCACTTCGCCGATTTGTTCACCATTTGCCATAATAGGGTAGTGCGGGCGCGCAATGAACTTTTCGCCGGTGACTTTAAAGCCCACGAGCTTGCGCTGAATGCCGTCAGCTTTTACTTTCGCGATGGCTTCGCTGCCGTTGAATTCGCCTTTTGCCAGCTTTGTAATCCAGCCGAGGCCGGCTTCCAGCGGGTTTGACTTGTCGTCAATGTCGTTGCCGTAGAGGCAGTAGCCTTTTTCAAGGCGGAGCGTGTCGCGTGCGCCAAGGCCGATTGCCTCGATGCCGAATTCCTCACCGGCTTTAAAAATCTCCGTCCACACGCGGCAGGCAGTTTCCTCATCGGCTTTAAAATACAGCTCAAAGCCCACTTCGCCCGTGTAGCCCGTGCGCGAAATAATCATGTCCACGCCGGCAAGCGTGCCCCGCGTAAAATTGTAGTACGGAATGTCGTTCAGCGGCGCGTCTGTTAGCTTTGCAAGCGTGTCCGGTGACTTTGGCCCTTGGACCGCAAGCAGGTGAAATTCATCGCTTTTGTCCTCAAGCTGCACGTCAAATCCCGCCGTGTTTTCCTTCGCCCACGCAAAATCCTTTTCGATATTCGCGCCATTGACGACCATCATGTAGTAATCGCCCATGTGGTACACGAGCAGGTCGTCCACGATACCGCCGTCAGGACGGCACATCGCCGAATATTGCGCCTTGCCTTCAGAGAGTTTTGAAACGTCATTAATCGTGATTTTCTGCAAAAACGGAAGCGCGTCCTTGCCGCGCACTTCGAACTCGCCCATGTGCGAAACGTCGAAAACGCCAACGCCTGTACGGACTGCATTGTGCTCAGCGAGAATTCCTTTTGGATACTGGATCGGCATTTCAAACCCGGCGAACTGTACCATTTTCGCGCCAAGGTCTTTGTGCGTCTTATGAAAAATCGTTGTTTTCATTGTGATTTTTAAAAATTATGTTTTGAAAAGATTGTTTTTAAAATTCGTTGGATTGTCATTCAGAGGAGCGGTCTTCCGCGACATGGAACCCCCCTTTTATACTGCAGAAAGAGGGTTCCTTCACCCGACCTTCTCGGAATGATGATTTCTTTTACAAGAGTTTTTAAAAAGAAAATACAAAGATACGGCAGAAAATTGTTTTTAAAAGCAAAGAGCCGTGTAATGAGAAATCACACGGCTCTTTTGGGGTGATGAGAAATCTTTTTAAAAATATTTAATTCACCCGCATACTCATAGCGCGGCTCGGCTGATACACAATATTTGTGCGAAGTTCTGTGAAATTCACTACGCCGGTCTTTACATCATATACGCCACCGACAATTCCAATCTCGCCCTTTTCAAGCATTTCTGCAAGGATTTCACTATGCTCACAGATGTAGCGCATGGTATTTTCCACATTGAGCTTAGTCACATTCATTACAAAGTCAGCATTTTTCGAATTGCGTCCTTCGCGTGTGGTTACTTCAGCATTAATTGCCGGCTGAATCTTATCAAGTAGCTTTGTAATATTTCCAAGTTGGGTGTGGTCACAAGCTGCCTTTACTGCACCGCAGTTCGTATGGCCGAGTACTACGATCAGTTTTGCGCCCGCTACCTTACAGGAGAATTCCAAGCTTCCGATCACGTCCTCATTTGCCACATTTCCCGCCAGGCGGACGCTGAAAATATCGCCGAGCCCAAGGTCAAAAATGATCTCTGTAGAGGTGCGTGAGTCAATACACGCCAGCACAGCAGCCATTGGATACTGTCCTTGCGCGGTAGTACGCATCTGGTGTTTGAAATCTTTTTCAATACATTCATTTTTTACGAAGCGCTCATTGCCCTGTTTTAAAATCTCCAGTGCCATCTGCGGTGTGATGGTTTTCTGTACCTCTTCGGTTACCACATTGACATAATTAGTATGGTCTTTTAGTTTATATTCTTCTTTAAAACCAACGAGGCTTAGTGAAATATTGCGCTCTGGCGCATTAACATTCTGGAAATCACGGATTGCTTCCATAATATCATTATCAATAAAATCAGCTTCTGTAGCATCGAGGATTACTTCCGAATGCTCGGGAATTTCCTCGAGAGTCTGGCGGAATGCTGCTTTGCTAAGGAATGAAGTTATCTGTGGAAGCTTGATGCGAATGACTTCTTTTGTATAATGATTTTCTTTAAAAATGTGGAATGAGCTTGCCATGTTGCTTTTTAAAATAAAGAAAATTCCCACAGCAAGACCAATAACAATCCCGATTAAAAGGTCGGTAAAGACAATTGCCAGGACGGTTGCCATAAACGGAATGAATTGGTTCCATCCCTTGGCATACATCTTTTTAAAAACAGTTGCACTTGCAAGTTTAAAACCGGTCATAATGAGGATGACAGCAAGAGCAGAAAGCGGAATCATGTTGAGGATCTGCGGCACAAAGGCAACAACGCCCAGGATTAAAAAACCGTGAATAATTGCCGACATCTTAGTACGACCGCCGGACTGAATATTGACGGAACTGCGCACTATAACAGAAGTGATCGGAAGACCGCCGATAAGACCAGCTGTCATGTTACCGATACCTTGCGCGAGGAGTTCGCGGTTTGGCGGGGAGTGGCGCTTATGTGGGTCCATCTTGTCCACTGCTTCAAGGTTTAGCAGCGTCTCTAGTGAAGCGACAATTGCAATGGTAAATGCGGCAATATAGACATTATAGTTGGTGATCTGCGTAAAATCTGGGAAGGTAAAAAATTCTAAAAATCCTCCCAGGCTCGTGCTCACTGGTACGCTTACCAGATGCTCAGGGCTAATTGTCAGGCCAGGAGCAATGCTTTTAAAAAGTTGGGAAACCACAACGCCAAGTACGACAACGATCAATGCCGGCGGTACAATTGACTTTTTTAAAGCCGGGATTTTGCCCCAGAAAAATAAGATTGCAAAGGAAATAAGAGCAATGATTGTAGCGCCGTCATCCACCCGACCGAAGAGATTCAGGAACTCAGAGAAGGTATTGCTGCCGTCCGGCTGATTAAAAGCAAATTCGCCAACAGCATCGGCATCGTAGCCGAGTGCATGCGGGATTTGTTTTAAAATAAGGATAACACCAATAGCAACAAGGAGCCCGTTGATAACGCTTGAGGGAAAGTAATTTGCAATGAAACCGCCTTTTAAAAGCCCGGCCACTGCCTGGATCGCACCGGCGATCACTACGGCCAGGAGAAATGTTTCAAAAGCCCCAAGGCTATTGATCGCGCTCAGCACCACTGCTGCTAGTCCCGCTGCCGGCCCGCTTACGCTCGTCTGCGAACCGCTCAAAAAAGCTACAACCGTACCACCAACGATACCTGCAATAAGGCCTGAAAATAGCGGAGCACCCGACGCCAGCGCAATCCCAAGGCATAGCGGAACCGCAACGAGAAATACGACCAATCCGGCGATACTGTCGTTTTTAATGTATCGCAGGTATTCACCCTTCATTTCGCTCATAACTTCCCCTCCCTATGTAAGTCTTTAAAAATGATATTCAGTTTTAAAAAGTGTCAGATAGTATGTAACCTTTTCGCTTATAAGGATATATATTAAAAGCAGACACTAGCTAGTCTACAAAGATATCGTATGAAAATAAAGAGAAGCTTAAATTGAAATTAAAATGAGATTAAATTTTCAGATGGGGCGGTATATAGTAGAAAGAATCTTTCAATAATGGTAAAAGGATATGGTTTTCCCTTGTATAAGACATAAGATGGAATACCAAAGATTCGTGACGGATGAAGGAGGGAAGTCCATCTGAAATAAAAAAGCCAATCGCTTTTTAAAAGGATTGGCTTTAATTTTTTCTTTGCTCCGCAGCAGGGACTTGAACCCCGGACCCTCTGATTAACAGTCAGATGCTCTAACCAGCTGAGCTACTGCGGAAAAAGAGAGTACAAACTTACTACTTTTTTGCAACCGTGTCAAGTGATTTTAAAAAAATATTTTCTTTTTAGAAACTTTCTACGCGTATTTTTAAAAAATTCGCGACATATTCGTCTTTATTATGATTGAAAATTACTCCTTAAACTCTTATTTTAAAAATACATTTCATGATTGTAACTACAGAAGCGATTGTTCTGCATGCGCGGAAGTTTGGCGATACAAGCCGCATTGTGACGCTTTATACAAAGGAATTTGGTCGTACTTCGGTCATTGCGAAAGGCGCGCGGCATACGAAAAGCAAGTTTGGCTCGGCGCTTAATCCTCTAAGCTATATTTCTGTTACATATTACAAACAGCCCAATAAAGACCTCCATCTGCTTTCAAAAGCTGAAACCATCAGGCCCTTAAAAAGGTTAGGCGATTCATACGATCATCTTACTCTTGGGCTATCGATAGCTGAAGTAATGGTAGCCACACAGGAACTTGATGAGGCGAATCATGAATTATTCGAGCTGCTTTTACAGAGCCTTAAAGCTCTGAATGCAGCTGAGGAAAATCCGTACTCGGTGTATGTGAGCTTTCAGTTGCACCTTGCTCAGTCTATGGGCTTTGCGATCAACCTGTATGAGTATACCGAAACAGATGAAAAGATTTCACTGGAAGATGCCGCAGATTTCGTATTTTCGTTTGCAAACGGAGCTATGTTCAGTCCGCGGGTTCTTGGTGCGCGGATCGGTTTCCGGCTGCGGTCTACAGTTGTTGGTGCGCTACAGTTCCTATACGACACGCCGCTTGAGCGTGCCGGAGAAATTGCATTGAGCCAAAGCGACAAAGACCAGATTCAGGATTTTTTCGCGCAGTATTTTAGTTTCCATCTTGAGCGGAAATTTCCGCAGCGGGTGCACAATCTCCGCAAGATTTCGCCATCTATCAGCGGACTATGATCCTCGATATACTTTTTACATTATTTCTTGTTTTTTTAAACGGATTCTTCGTAGCAGCGGAGTTTGCGATTGTAAAAGTGCGCCTTTCGCAGATTGAAATGCGCGCGCGTTCGGGCAATTTTTTTGCCGGAATGGCGAAAGATATGGTCAATAAACTTGACGCATATCTTTCTGCTACGCAGCTTGGTATTACGCTTGCCAGTCTTGGGCTGGGCTGGGTAGGTGAGAGTGTTGTAGCAGTTCTCGTATTAGATGCTTTTGCTGCCTTTGGCTATACTTTCTCGCCGGAGCTCGCACATAAAATTTCCTTCCCGATTGCCTTCGCCATTATCACAGTATTACATATTGTCCTCGGTGAGTTAGCTCCAAAATCCCTTGCTATTCAGCGTTCGGAATCCGTCACACTGGCGGTTTCCATCCCGATGAAAGGATTTTACTTTCTTTTCCGACCATTCATCTGGGTACTGAATAATCTCGCCAATTGGCTGCTGCGCAAGATCGGCATAGACCCGGCAAAAGAGCAGGAACTGCACAGTGCAGAAGAGCTCCGGTATATCCTGGAGGAGAGTTCACGCGGTGGTATGATCGAAAGCTCAGATCACCGTTTAATTGAAAATGTATTTGATTTTGCCGCGACAACGGCCAACCAGATCATGGTACCGCGTACGCAGATCGTAGCCCTCGAACTTGGCATGACAAGCCAGGAAATAATGGAGCAGCTGATCGAGGAAGGCTATTCACGGCTACCGGTTTATGAAGGTTCGATCGATAATATCATTGGCGTTGTGTATGCAAAAGACATTATCACGCTCCTTTGTCACCAAAACCTGATTATTCTCCAGGATATTATCCGACCAGCGTACTTTGTGCAGGAAACCGAGAAAATCAATACATTGTTGCAAAACCTCCAGCGCAGGCGTAACCATATGGCTATTGTCATTGATGAATTCGGCGGAACGGCGGGAATTGTGACACTCGAGAATATCATTGAAGAAATAGTCGGCCAGATCCAGGATGAGTATGATGAGGAAACTCCCCTTGTACAGAAGAATTCTGAAAATGAATACACTGTTCATGCCACAGCTGCAATTGCTGACCTGAATGAAATTCTGCCGCGTGAGCTACCCGAAAGCGAAGATTACGAAACAATCGGTGGCCTTGTAAATCATTTTGCCGGGCGTATTCCGGAGCTGAATGACGAGGTGCAAATTCCCGGCTATACATGCACTATCCTTCAGCGCTCCATGCGCAGCCTTGAGTTGGTAAAACTCAAAGTCGCCTATACTCAGAAAGAGGAAGAAGAAGAACGTTTAAAAATGAAGAAGCTTGATGAGTAATCGTTCTCTGTAACTAGTCATAAAAAGAGAAAGCTCACCCGGCATGGTGGAGTGAGCTTTCTCTTTAAAATCTACTTTCTCTTTAAAATCTAATCACCGATTACTTCTTTCTCACCACCACCGCCTGCTCCTCAAGACCATTCCTTTCTAAAAAACGCGCGTACGCCAGTCTGTATTCATCAATTTCCGGTTCTAGTTCGCCGGCTTTGCGGAATTGCTCTAGCGCGTTTAAATATAGCTGGTTTTCCTCATAAAAATGGCCGAGAGCCAGCGCTTTAAGCGGCGTGTCCTCGCTGAATTCTTTTAAAAGCTCGGCTGTCGTTGCGCGAACTTTGCTTTGCTGCCCGAAGTTCATCTGCATAATGCAGTTATCCTGTGAATTTGCGCGGATAAATTCTCCTGTACTACTTACACGCCAGTTATAGCAACGTTCTTTATCAAGTGTGTATTCCGAAAGGTTCACTGTGAGAAACGTATCACGCGCGCTCATTTCAAAAAGCGAACGGCCCTCGTCATCAGTGAGCGAAACGATGTATTCTTCAGCCCCCGAAACCGAGTGCCACGCAAATGTTACGGTCGAATCAATAATGTAGCTGCTTTTGGGCAGCGGGATTTTAATACGAACTGTTTCTACTGCGCGGCGAACCGTATTCGCGTAGTCTTCCGCCGGAATATTTAGCATCCCAAACGCTGAACCGACAACAGATTCCGTCACTTCTACTTCCGTCACATTATCGCCAAAAGCACGCTCTACCGAACCTGTCGTTCCCATATTACTTTGATGCTTTTCGCCCGGGTTTACCGGTTCATTTACCTTTGAAAGTTCGCGCCCGACGTAGGATATGTACTTTTCCGCAGCGCCGCTTTTCTGCGCCGTTGCCTTTTTTAAAAGGTCGCTTACAGCATACGTGCCAGCAGTTTTCAGCTCAAGCGCTCGACCATTTGCCGGGTGCACGAGGCTGATGTACGAGTTGCCTTCCAGCTTGATTTTTTCTGTGGCGTAGATCTCATAGCCTGTGCCCAGATTTTCCCACGCTGTAGACTTTCCCCCAGCATTGATCGTTACCATCCCTTTTTTAGCGAGAACTTTAAAAGCGATATTCTGCGCAGAAAGTGAAAATGCCATCGCTGGAATGAGAAGCATTGCCAGGCTGGACATCTTTAGCATTTTTAAAAAGAGCGTGAAGTTTTTCATATTTTCCTCAGTTCAATTCTTCCGGTTGGTGAGCTTTGATATTCCTTTTAAAACGTTTTTTAAAGAGGTAAATTTTTTTAAAATTATCATTAAAATCAGCGCTTTTAAAACCTGAAATTCGCGGCTCAATCATGCTGTAATAAATGTCCAGCACTGTGCTCGAGAGCGCCACGCAAAACATCGCCAGAGTGAAGTCCAGCTTGTAGCGGAAATTCGCAAAGACAACAACGACGCAGAACATCAGCGCGACCATCTCCAGTAGCTGAAATATCATCGTTTCACCGCCAAACCACGTATTGTAATTTTTAAAAATGTAGGAAAGCCCCGCGACATTGATAAAGCATATCGCAATTGCCGAAAGCCACATCAGCCAGTCGGGCATCTGCTCAATGTAATCGCCCCGCAGCGCCATCGAAACAGCATTTGCATGGATCACAACTCCGTGCATATCCGGGTAGGATTTTCCCGCATACCGTTCATTCAGTGGTGTGAAGAAAACGTCTTCCAGCGACGGTTTTTCAAAATTCTCACCAAGAAAACCCATCAGCACGATCTTGCCTTTTAAAAAACCCAGGTCAGCCGTCCCATCAAAAACATCGGCAACATCGAGCGCAT
>DASPKH010000410.1:0-7341 GCA_035628175.1 Patescibacteria group bacterium | reverse complement strand
TTGGGCAGGCGCCGCTTTTACTTCAAAACCCGGTTTTTAAAAGTAATAACCAGGGATTTTCCATTATCAATCCAACTTTTCCTGTAACAGTAGCCCCGCGTGGCACTACAGGAGATTCCATCAGGCTCGTGGTTCGCTTCAGGGCACCTTTGTCACAGGGATTATTCTCTGACACGCTTTTTATCCAGAATAACGACTCGGCTGCGTCAAAACGTCCGTGGAAAATTTACTACGAAGCACGTAAAGATACTGCCGGTTTTACTCTTTTAAATTCAGCAAACAGTGAAATTGACACGCTGGATTTCGGTCGTATTTGTATCGGCAATGCACAGACGCTTAGCTATATTTTTAAAAACGCATCGTCCATCCCAATCAATTTTAACCCGGCAAATGTGAACCTTGTAGATAAGTCGAACTTTAGTATTTCGCTACCTTCAGCCACACCGCTTGCCATAAATCAGCAAACTTCGGCCATTCCGGTCACATTTACAGCACGTAGTGCAGGGAAAATCGAAACCAAGATTTACATGTCGATAGCTGAATGTGGTTTTAAAGATTCGCTAATCGTAAGGGCAGAGGGAATAAATTCAAAGATTGACTTCGTCGGCTTTCCATCATTTGATGAAGTACTTATTAATAGCACAAAGACAATCAATGTTGTTTTAAAAAATAACGGGCAGAACGATGCCTTCGTGCAGCGAACATCTGATGTGATTTCCCCGCCATTTTACATAATTAATACGACTCCCGGCCCTTTACCCGCACTTTTAAAACCAGGGCAGGAGTTAACTATTGCAGTAGAATTCCGACCAATCGCAACAGGAGATTTTACCGCAGTATTGAAAATGGCTTCTCTTTTCCAAAGCGGAACGTCCTGTATTGATACTGCACAGGGGCTACTGACGGGTCGCGGAATAGACCTAAATGTTCAGACCACAGCAGCTTCATTGGCATATGGCATTGTTGCCCGTTGTGATACAAAGCTGGACTCTGTTCGGGTCGTAAACCGCGGTTCAGCTCCGGTCCAGATCACAGCTTCAGCAAGTATTTCCGGTGCTGATAATACAGCCTTTGAAATTATTCGCCAGCCTGGTGGATTGCCGTTAACATTATTGCCAGGAGATTTTTCCCCATACTACGTCGTTGCATTTAGACCACAGGCAGGAAATGATGGGGCGAAATCGGCGCAATTACAGATTCCAACAAACGATCCCAATAATGCAATACTTTCTGTGGAACTCTCAGCCGAACAGCGCTCCCTTATTGTTACGGATCCTTCGCCTGTAATACTTGACCCGATTCCCGTACCTCAGTCCTCATCAAAAGGATTTACCATCACAAATCTGGGCGTTCTTGATGCACAGATAAGGTCTATACGAAGCCGTCGGGGAATAACTACGATCAATCCGGCTCTTCCACAGATTATCCTTGCAAATAACAATTCAGTGACGTTTACAGCTACAATGCAGGCTTTAAAAGCAGGCCAGATTTATGATACGCTTGAAATAATTTATAATGAGCCTTGTATTGACACCCAATATGTGTATCTCAATGCCAAAGGAATACAGGGGAGTGTGGCGCATACTGATAATTTGCGGTATGGAACCCTTTCCGTGTGTCGTGATAGTATTCAGCAGATATCTTTTACAAATACGGGTGAGGCAGATATTGTTTTTAAAAGTGCTGTTGTTATAGGTTTGAATGCCGGGGTTTATTCAATTTTGAACCCGGTTGCTTCCGGTACTATTATTGAACCGGGTGCATTACAGAATTTCAGCATTATTTTCAATCCACAAAACTCGACCGATGGTTTTAAAACTGCTGAGGTGCAGACAATAATAGAGATTGCGGGAATTGATCAGACGTTTACCACTATGCTTGAAGGCACGCGGCAGACAGCGATCCTGGAAACACCGATGTCCCCGGTAAACTTTGGTGTGGTAGAGCTTGAATCAACTTCAGAATTAGACCTTACACTATATAATAACAGTATTTTTGAAATGACCATAGATCAAGCCCAACTTGATGCAATTACCGGAGGAGGTATCTTCGAAGCTCTTCTTGATCAACCTGGTGTTACCTTGCCACATGTTTTAAAGACAGGAGAAAATCTTCGGATAAGGCTAAAGTTTACTCCTAAAGAGCAAACCCGGTATACCGATACACTACGTCTCAATATCGTAAGCCCATGTAATGATAAAAAAGTAATTGCTATCATTGGTACCGGTGGATCCAGCCTCCGTTCTGTGATTTCAATGCCTGATACAATCGCAGCTACTCCTGGAATCCAGAATTTTGCAGTTCCAATGTATATTCAGCTTGACAAAACCCCAACAACACCGATAACAACAGGGTTTAAAGCTGAAATTGCATATGATGCGAGCGTCTACAGCGTCCGCCGCCTTTCACGCGGTACTATCACACGGCGCGACAGGGATGCCGTTACAGGCGAGGAAGTAATAGAAATAACTGTTGATAATATTGCGCTCACGGCTGCTACGCGCTTTGTGGCGACTGAGCTCCAGGGTAATATTTATCTTGGTGAAACTGACTACACACCACTCCATTTTAAAAGCTTTACTTGGACGGGCACCATTCCGCGTCTAGACTCAACTGATGACGGTAGCATTGAGATAGACGGTATCTGCTATGAAGGCGGCGTACGGCTCGTGCGGAAACCTGATGGCGATGTGGTGCTCTCTGTCCTTCCAAACCCAGTGAGCACTGAAGCCGATATTACCGTATTTGCAATCGAAACAGGAACTCATCTGCTTGAAATGTATACAGCACAGGGTGTCAAAGTCTGGGAGCAGTCATTCAGTCATTCAGGAGCCGGGCAGACGTATGTTTTTAAAACACCAGTTAGCTCTTTTGCTGATGGCATGTATACAATGGTTTTAAAAACACCTGCAAAAACCCGAACGAAGCAGTTCCTGATCTTAAAGTAGTTTTTAAAGGAATTTAAAAAGATCCTTCTGCTGGATAGTACCGACAGAAGGATTTTTCTTTAACAAAACCATCTTTAAAACCTCATTCAAACCTCATTCAAACCGTGCAGAAATCCCAAATGTCAGCCTCATGTCATTTGGTTTTCTGCCCGGGGCAACGATATTTTCATATGTATCTTCAAAGGCTGCGCGGAAGGAGAATATTTCCGAAAAGGGGAAATCGAGTGTGATCAGAGTAGAGGCGCGGTAATTTCTGCTGTCACGGAGCGCTGGCTGGTAAAAAGATGTATGCGATAAAATAAGCGGGGTACTGAAAACTTTGTGAGTACCTTTTATACGCACGGAAATACGCTCGCTTTTTAAAACATCCTCCGTATATTGGGTTTCATCCAAGATGACTGCTGCCGTAATTTTTAAACGATTATCCTTTTCTTTTAATAAAAATATTCCGCCACCAGCGCCCGCCTGCCAGCGGTATTCGATATTTCGCTGCCGGTTGAATTCTCCGGAGCCGAAAATAAAAGGATAGAACGTTGAAAAGGGGAAGAATGTAAGGTCAAAAACGCCAATCGCGTTGTGTTCGGCTTTTACGTCGTTCTGCTCTCCATACGCGAAATTTGCATTGGCTATGGCCTCAATAAGCGAGTCTGTAGCACGTGTTTCAGCGCGTGCAATTCCTAAAATGCGCTCGACATTACCCGTCTGGAAAATTCCTTCCGCTGATATTTTTGTTTTAATTGGAAATTGCGCCGAAGCGTTTTGAAAACCATAAATACTAATTGCGCAATACAAAAAAGTTTTTAAAAGTAATTCCATTCCTAATTTTTATCTTTTAAAAGCTTTTAAAAATCGAGTTCGAGCACGACCGGGCAATGGTCCGAACCCATAATGTCAGGCCTCTGATGTACGTCCTTTACACGCTGCATAAGGTCATTTGAAACGCAGTGATAATCAATTCTCCAACCAAGATTTCGCTCACGCGCGCCCATTCGATGGCTCCACCATGTATAATTACCTCCCTCAGGTACAAATTCCCGGTAGGAATCCGTAAAACCAAGTTTTAAAAAATTGCCGAATTTCTCTCGTTCATATGGACGGAAGCCAGATGTCTGTGCGTTTTCGCGCGGTCGGGCGATATCGAGTTCAGTATGGGCAATATTAAAATCACCACATACAATAATTTTTCTGCCCCTATTCTTTAAAAGCCGGAGATGTTCCCCGAGCGCATCGTAAAATTCCATTTTGTAGCGATCCCGATCATCACTTTGTGCGCCGTTAGGAAAGTAGATGTTGAAAAGGATAAATTCGCCAAAATCCGACTGTACGACTCGCCCTTCCTGGTCAAATTTTTCAATCTCAAAACCACATATGCTCCTTTCCGGCTGAATTTTTGAAAAAGTAACAACACCAGAATATCCTTTTTTAATCGCGCACGAATGATATTCAGCAAAGTAGCCTTCCGGCACGCGCAGCTCGATTTCTATCTGCTCAGGATGAGCCTTCGTTTCCTGAAGGCAGAGCACGTCCGGATTTTCTGTTTTCAAAAAGTCGGCGAATCCTTTTTTATGAATTGCGCGGAGTCCATTGACATTCCAGGAGATTATTTTCATTTTCTTAAATCTTTTCAAAACAATAGTTTGTGGCGAATGTAGCGAACTTTGCAGGTAATCATTTCGTTGAAGTGAAATTACATTATTGTGCTATTATTCTTTTGCAAAACAATGCTTGTTGTAGTACAGCTTGGAAATAATGCCCATCTGCAGATTCAGGATGGCGTGGCGCATTGTGATTATAAAATAGTAGAGCGTATTACAAACCGAATGCTAGAGGAGCAACAGCCGATAGCGCCGGATGATGAAATGATGGTGGCCAATAAGATTGCGCATGCGCTCGGCGGTAAGATTGTTTTCCCTCCTATTGGTCGCGACCTGCCTCCTGGTAGCTATTAAACAGTACAGGTGATATTACCTTTGTAGAAGAGCCTCATTGATTGCCCCCAGAAGTTCCTCTTTTTGCACTGGTTTTGAAATGTACCGGTCAAACCCTCCTACAAGAAAATTCCCCTGTACCTCATCAAGTGGCTCGCTGGTAACTGCAAATATTTTAATATTATCAAAACGGCTATCTTCACGGATATGGCCTAGCAATTCCACACCGCCAAGCGAATCAAACCCAAGATTAATATCAAGCAGGATTAAGTCTATTTTATCTGATTGTAAAAAGCTAAAAGCTTCATCATAGCCGGAAGCATGATCTACACTATAGTTTTTTTCAAGGATCCTTTTTATTTGAAGCGATACAATCGGATCATCCTCTACCATCAAGATATGGGGTCTGTGGTCATTCATATAGTAATTATTATTTTTGGCTATATAGTATAAAAATCAAATTTTACGGCGAATGGTTTCTCCTGCATAAAACTTTTAAAACTTTTTTTTAATAGGGAGCAAAAACAGTTTCTGTGTTGTTGTAGCAAATGTATGAAATGTTTAATACTTAGAGAAAATTTTTTGATGGCTACGATACAACTTCCTTCTGATGTGGAAATAATTATAGATAATGGTCGCGCAATTTGTTCCATTTGTCGTGTGGAGCGCATCGCCAATGCATTTTTAAAAACAATGGCGCGCAATCACAAGCTCAGCGATGATTCGGTAACAGCAGCTAAATTAACAAAACTTATTGGTGGAAAAATAATCTGCCAGTAGATATTAACAAAATATTCTCTTAAAAAACTTTTACATTTCTTTTAAGAATTTACTCTTTCGGTAGAGCAATCCCACGCATACGTGTCTGGATAAAACTCCGCCGCTTTAAAATATATTTAGTCGGCTTGGCAGGCGTCCAGCGGCGCGGATTAGGAAGTACCGACGCTAGAAGTGCGGCTTCCTGGGCTGTCAGATTTTTTGCTGGTTTTTTGAAGTATTCCTGCGAAGCGGCTTCGACGCCGTAAATCCCGTCGCCCCACTCGATAATATTTACATACACTTCGAGAATCCGCTTTTTGCCCCAAAGAGCCTCGATAAGTACAGTGAAATACGCCTCCAAACCCTTCCGCAGGTACGATCTTCCTGGCCAGAGAAAGGCGTTCTTTGCCGTTTGCATAGTGATAGTGCTGGCGCCATACAGCTTTTTTCCTTTTGCTCGTTCGTTGCGTTTCTGCGCATTTTCAATAGCCTTCCAGTCAAAACCCTCATGTTTTAAAAACTTACCGTCTTCAGCAGCAATCACTGCGCGGAAAACATGCGGCGAAATATTATCGTATGATTCCCAGTCCTTCGATATTCCTACAGCTTTTGCATCAGCCAAACCTTCAAAAACACGGATGAGCATCAATGGCGTAAGTGGAGGATTGACAACTGTATAGATTGCCGTAAGCACAACAGAAAAGATGACAAGAGCAACAATTGTTTTAAAAATCCAGACCAGTATCTTTTTTAAAAACATGGGGGCTGTTTAAAATATTAAGGAAATATAGCGAAATATTTAATTTTTTTTTAAAATTTGTTTTAAAAGCTAAATTTATTAAGTTTGTGACAAAATTTTTAAAATATGATAAAAATACGTGAAACAGCCCGTTTTAAAAAATACTGACCGTATTATCTGTAAAATGCTTCAGGAAAATGCACGGATTCCTTTAAGCGCCGTCGCTGAAAAAGTGGATCTTTCGATCCCGTCAGTAAGCGAGCATGTTCGCAAACTAGAAGAAGCAGGTGTTATTACCGGCTATACTGCAAAGTTGAATCCGCTGGCATTTGACTATGACATTACCGCTTTTATTTTCGTGACGCTTGAATCAAGCATTTACTACCAGAATTTTATTGAGCAGTCACGGCTTCACCAGGAGATCCTCGAATGCCACGCCATTACAGGAGAAGCTTCACATCTTTTAAAAATCCGCACAAAGAGTATGGTTTCCCTTGAAAAACTCTTATCAACTGTGCAGCAATGGGATGGTGTGCGGCGCACCCTTACAAATTTAGTGCTTTCCACCCATATTGAAACACTTGCACTCGATACGGATGCCGAGGCTTTAAAAAAATAACTATTCTCTACCGGAAATACTTTTAAAAATACTCATTTCATCTTTTAAAAACATCAGGAAATTCCATGGCACATTCCCCGTATCTTCACGATGTAATTTCAGCCGCAAAGGGCTGGAAATCCACAAGCAAGCCTAAAGCGGTAAGCACGGATATTAATGAATTTTTCGGTGAAAATGTTTTTTCGCTAGAAGTAATGCGACAGCGCGTTTCGAAACCTGTGTACAAATCGCTTGTTGCTACTATTGAGCGTGGTACGCAGCTCGATCCGCAGGTGGCCGACATCGTAGCACTCGCGATGAAAGAATGGGCGCTGGAAAAAGGTGCCAACCACTATACACACTGGTTTC